>JBLMVY010000001.1:0-7441 GCA_050256935.1 Candidatus Levyibacteriota bacterium
CCGAGCAGCGGCGCCATCGCGGCGATCGTTCCCAGCGTGGTCAGGAAGCGCTCGAGCTCGTGCGTGACCAGCCGGCCCACCTCCTCGATCGCTTCCTTCATCACCGGCCGCGGGCTGCGCACGTTGGCCAGTCCCGCCGCGAGGATGCGTCCCAGCGGACCCTGCTCGGCGGTGCGCGCGAGCAGGTCCTGCGTCGCGCCCGTGTGCTTGAACTCCACCAGCACGTGGTCGACCATCCCGCGCGGCGCGACGACGCTCTGGCGCAGCGACCACAGGCGCTCCAGGATCAGCGCCAGCGCCGTGACCGACGCGATGATCAACGGCCAGATCGGCCAGCCCGCTGCCTCGATGATGGACCACACGTTACAAGGACTCCTCGAACGACTGCCTGATTGTCATTGCCGGAACCGCGCTCCGGGGGTGCTCAAATGTAGCTTGCCTCGCCGGCGCGAGGCAACCTCGGCCATTGGGCGACTCAGCCTGCGCGCGCCCGAGCGGCCGGTCGCGCGCGGCGCCCGCGCGGCTCGGCGACGGTGGCGCTGATCGCCGCGCCGGCGAGGATGATCACCCAGCACAGGTAGATCCACAGCAGGAAGATCGGCAGCGCGGAGAGCGCGCCGTAGATCGCCTGGTAGGTGGAGATCCGTGTCACGTACCAGGCGAAGCCGTGCTTTGCGACCTCGAGCGCCGCCGCGGCGACCCCGCCCCCGACGAGCGCCGGCACCGCGCCCACCCGCCTGGCCGGGACGACCTTGTAGAGCAGCGAAAGCCCCGCCAGCGAGAATGCGAAAGGCAGCATCTGCACGATGCGCTCGCCCGCGGTCCGGTGGATCGGCACGACGGCCAGCGAATGCACGACCAGCCAGGTCGTGATCGAGATGCTCGCGCCGATCAGCACCGGACCCGCGGCGAGCCCGATCGCGTAGACGAGCAGGCGCCTGCCGAGCGGGCGACCCTGCCGGATGCCCCAGATGGCGTTGATCTCGCGCTCGACCGTCGCCAGCGCGAGGCCGGCGCTCAGCGTGATCATGGCGATGGAGACGCCGGTCAGCCGCGCGGCCTGCTCGGCGAACCCGGTGACGTAGGCGCGCACCTCGGCCGCCGCGCTGAACGGCAGCAGGTGGCGCAGCATGAACTGCTCGAGCGCCTGCAGCCAGTCCTCGAATATCGGGAAGCGCGCGACCAGCGCGATGGTGACGGTCGCGAGCGGCACCATCGCCAGCAGCGTCGTGAACGACAGGCTCGCCGCGGTGCGCGCAAGGGCGATGTCCCGCATGCGGTCGACGACCCGGGACAGGAAACGGAATGGATTGGCAGTCAAGCGCGATGCGGGCGCCGGTGGCCACGAACTGCGGCGCAGTGCGGAGCGGCGTGCGGCGATTATCGCAGATCGTCGCGCGGGCGATGGCGTAAGCTTGGCGCGATCGGCGACGACGGATGACACCATGAACGACCAATCGACCCTCGCGACTGCCGTCCTCGGTGGCGGATGCTTCTGGTGCCTCGACGCAGTGTTCCGGGATCTCGACGGCGTTGCCTCGGTGGAGTCCGGGTACGCCGGCGGACACGTTGCGGCTCCGACCTACGAACAGGTGTGCGGCGGCGACACCGGCCACGCCGAGGTCGTGAGGCTGCGCTTCGACCCCGCGGCAATACCGTTTGCCGACCTGCTGCGGGTGTTCTTCACCATCCACGACCCGACGACCCGCAACCGGCAGGGCAACGACGTCGGCACCCAATACCGGTCGGTGATCTTCTGCGAGGACGACGCGCAGCGCCGTGACGCGCAGGCCGTGATCGCCGAGCTGACCGCGCAGGGGCTGTGGCGCGATCCGGTGGTGACCGAGATCGCGGGCCCGGCGGAATTCCATCCTGCCGAGACCTACCACCAGGACTATTTCGAGCGCAACGGGGCGCAACCCTACTGCGCCTACGTCGTCGCGCCCAAGGTCGCCAAGTTCCGCAAGGCCTGGGCGCAGCGACTGAAGGCGGCGCGCCGGGCCTAGACCTTGGCGCCGCGCGTCAGCCAGCCGCCCGTCGCGAGGAACACCCCGACCGACCACAGCACGGGCGCGAGCCCGATCGTTCCGCCGACTGCGCCGAACACCAGGGGCACGGCAACCGCCATCGAGTTGATCAGCGACATCCGCACGCCGGCCGCCTCGCCCATCCGGCCCGGGGGCGCGTGGCTGTGCAGCACGGTCATCACCATCGGCTGCCCGGCCCCCAGCCCCAGCCCGAGACAGAACGACAGGCACATCAGCGTCCCGACGCCGCGCGAGAACGGAAACGCGAGATAGACTGCCGCGGCGACGTACAGCGCGGCGGTCAGCACCCGGTGCTCCGACAGGCGCCGCGCGATCAACGGCATCGCGAGCCGGACGGTGAAGGTGGCGGCGGCGAACGCCGCGAGGATCAGCCCGATCTTCGATGCGGGCAGGCCGATCGAATTGCCGTAGATCGGCACGAACAGCGTGTGCAGCTCCCAGGCGAGCGAGATCAGCGCGTTGATGACGAACACGCGCCGCAGCTCGCCGTGGGCGACCAGCTCGAGCGCGCTGCCCCGCGAGCGCGCGGCGTGTCCCGGATGCGGACCCGGGAGCGTGATGCGCCGGCTGGCGAGGACGGCGATCGGCAGCAGCGGCGCCAGCGCCATCAGCGCGAACGTCGCCCGAAAGCCGTGGTGGTCGATCATGAATCCGGCGACCAGGGGGCCGACGATCGACGACGTCGAATAGCCCAGCGCGACCAGGCCGAAATTGTGGATCCGGGCCTGCGGACCGCCCAGCTCGCCCGTCGCGTACTGGGCGGCGACCTGGAAGGTCATGAACGACACCCCGATCAGCATCGCGGCGGCGAACAGCGCGGCCAGTCCCGTCGCCAGCGTGGCGATCAGGACGCCGACGGCGACGCCGATCGATCCGGCCAGCATCGGACCGCGGACGCCGACCCGGTCGGCGAGCCGGCCGGCGGGGATCGCGAAGAACATCGGCAGCAAGGCGAACACCGCCATCAGGGCGCCGACGGTCGCGGCGCTCTCCCCGCGGGCCAGCGCCGCGAGCGAGACCGTGACGCGCGAGCCGGCCAGCACCAAGTGATTCGCGACGCCCATCGCGATCAGCACACCCAGCGTCGAGACGCGGGCGCGCAGGCGCATCATCATGGTGCGAGGCGCCTGATCGTCCAGCCCTCGGTTGCGCGCAGCCATTCGAGCCGATCGTGCAGGCGCGAAGGGCGCCCTTGCCAGAATTCGAAGCGGTCGGGGATCAGGCGGATGCCGCCCCAGTGCGGCGGGCGCGGTATGTCGCTGCCATAGCGGGCCTCGCATGCCGCGTACTGCGCATCCAGCCACGCGCGGTCGGCGATCACGGTGCTCTGCGGGGACGCCCAGGCGCCAAGCTGCGAGGCGCGCGGCCGCGTCGCGAAATAGGCATCCGATTCGGCATCGCTCACATGCTCGACGACCCCCTCGACGCGCACCTGGCGCTCGAGCTCGGCCCAGAAGAACAGCAGGGCCGCGTACCTGCCGGGCGCGAGCTCGCGGCCCTTGCGACTGCCGTAGTTGGTGTAGAACACGAAGCCGCGCTCGTCGACGCCCTTCAGGAGCAGGATGCGCGCGGCCGGCCGGCCGGCGCCATCGACGCTCGCCACCGTCATCGCGTTCGGCTCGGGGACGGCGGCGGCCACCGCCTCGTCGAACCAGCGGGCGAATTGCCGGAAGGGATCGGGATCCACGCCCCGCTCGTCCAGCGCCGCGCGCTTGTAGTCGACGCGCAGCCTGGCAGGATCGGTGAGGGGGGTGGGCATGCGGAAAGGCAGGCGAGGTCTCGATTCTACTCCGCGCTGGCGCGGGGGATTGCGCCGGCGACCCTGCGCGAACTGCGGCCGGGCGTACGCCGCGCATGGTTGCAACAGCGTGCGCCCCAGAGCGCAAAATCCCCGTGGCGCCCATTCCCTTGCTGGGAAAATGCGGTATAGTCGCCGCCGATGGAGCGTTGTGCCTCGACAGGAGGGTCTCGCTTCAGGACGCTCTGGCGTTGCCCGCCCGAATAACCGACAGGAAGGAGAGTCATGGCTACTGCCAAGAAAGCTGCGAAGAAGACTGCTGCAAAGAAGCCCGCCGCGAAGAAGACGGCCGCGAAGAAGCCCGCCGCGAAGAAGACTGCTGCCAAGAAGCCCGCAGCGAAGAAGACCGCTGCCAAGAAGCCCGCAGCAAAGAAGGCCGCCGCCAAGCGCAAGCCCAACGCTGCGTTCATGAAGGCGATGACCCCGTCTGCGGTGCTCGCCGCTGTCGTCGGCGCGATGCCGATGCCGCGCACCGAAGTGACCAAGAAGATCTGGGACTACATCAAGAAGAACAAGCTGCAGGACGCCGTCAACAGGCGCCTGATCAACGCCGACGAGAAGCTGCGGGCGGTGTTCGGTGGCAAGAGCAAGGTGTCGATGTTCGAGATGACCAAGCTCGTCTCGAATCACCTGAAGTAAGGAGCAGCACCCTGCGCGCGGCATCGCCGCGCGACGACGGCCGGTTCGCGCGCCACAACGCGCCCACCGGCCGTTTCGTTTTCCGGGCGGCGGCGATCAGTCGTCGTCGTCCTCGATGATCCGGATCACCCGCGTGCGCTTGCCGCCCGCGTATTTCTCCATCTGGACGAGGATCGGGAAGCGCTTGGCGAGCTCCGCGCGCGCCGCCGCCTCATCGTCGAAGGTGAGGATCGCGCCCTCGTCACTCCGGACGTCGCTCCAGATGCCCGTCTCGTCCTGCACCTCGATCTTGTAGCGCATGAGAAATCCCCCGCTGGTGTCGTACTGCGATGCGGTCACGGCATGGGCGCGGGGCCGCATACCGCCCCGCCGCTATTGCGCGCCCGGAGCGCGGTGCTGCAGCGCCGCGATCCTCTCCTGGATCGGCGGGTGCGAGGCGAACAGCGCCATCACGCCGCCGCCGCCCGTGATGCCCGAGGCCTGCAGCGACTGCGGCAGCTGGCCGGGCTCGAGGCCCCCCAGGCGCGCCAGCGCGCGGATCATCGGCTGCGGCGAGCCGAGGAAGCGCGCGCTGCCGGCGTCGGCGCGGAACTCGCGCAACCGCGAGAAATAGGCGACGATCAGGCTCGCCAGGATGCCGAAGACGACCTGGCACACCATCACGGTGATGAAGTAGCCGGCGCCGGTGCTGCGGCCTTCGTTGCGGAACACCGCGCGGTCGACGATCGACCCGACGATGCGCGACAGGAACACGACGAAGGTGTTGACCACGCCCTGGATCAGCGTCAGCGTCACCATGTCGCCGTTGGCGACGTGGGCCATCTCGTGCCCCAGGACCGCCTCGACCTCCTCCTTGTTCATCGATTGCAGCAGGCCGGTCGACACCGCGACCAGCGCCGAGTTCTTGAACGCCCCGGTGGCGAAGGCATTGGGCTCGCCCTCGTAGATCGCAACCTCGGGCATGGTGACGCCGGCGGCGGTCGCGAGCTTGCGCACCGTCTCGAGCAACCAGGCTTCGGCCTCGTTGGCCGGAGTCTCGATCACATGAGCGCCGGTCGACCACTTGGCCATCGACTTCGACATCAGCAGCGAGACGAACGCGCCGACGAAGCCGACGACCGCCGAGTAGGCGAGGAGCTGGCCGTACTGGAAGCCCTGGGCGGCGAGCGCCCGATCGAGGCCCAGCAGCTTGAGCACGATCGACAGGACGAGGACGACGGCGAGGTTGGTGGCGAGGAAGAGGACGATGCGTTTCATGGCGTGAGGACGGATCCCGGATGGCGGAATGGCATTTCCAATATGGGCGCATAGCCGGTCTGGGCAAGACCCCGACAGGCGGCTGGACGACGGGCATTGCGCGGTCCTGAACCTGCACAGCGCAGGCCGAGCCGCTCGGC
The DNA here is from genome assembly GCA_050256935.1 of Candidatus Levyibacteriota bacterium. Taxonomy (GTDB): domain Bacteria; phylum Pseudomonadota; class Gammaproteobacteria; order Burkholderiales; family Casimicrobiaceae; genus VBCG01. The sequence continues at coordinate 5,883 of JBLMVY010000001.1, forward strand.
GATGCTGTCAGGCTACTTTACATCGCGCCGCTCACGAGACTGAGTCACCAAGGCAACCCCCTGAAAAATATCCACAATCCTGGGCGAGCACGCTGCTTGCTTCGATCGCTGCGGCGGGTGCTGCGATGAACCGCCGGTACGGGTTCACGCTCGTCGCGCTCACCAATTCCGGATCGGGAGGGATTCGAATGTCAGGTCTACGTCTACAAGCAATGCTGATGACAGCCGTGCTCGCGGGTGCCCCGCTGCTCGCCCTTGCCGGCCCGGTAGGGAGCTCGGGTGCATTCGACACGTCGGTCCCGATCCCGGAACCCGCGACCCTCGCGCTGCTGGGCGCGGGCGTGGTGGGCATGATCATCGCCGGACGGAACCGCAACAAGCGCAAGTAGTGCCCGGCAGCAGGATGGCGAAGTTCCTGGCGGACTCGGGGGGCTTCGTCATTTTCCGGGGTACATGCCCCGTCCCGCGCTGCTGCTCACACAGGCGGTGCCCGGTCGCTTGCGGCGAGCGGGCGCAGGGTCGTCACCTGCGTGGCAACGTCGGCGGTGGGCGGTCGAGCATGATCATCGCCGACAGGCAGTGCTGCATCAGGTCCACGCGCGTCCAAGGCTCGTAGACACCCGCCAGGAACGCGCCGCGGAAGCCCGCCATGCGCGGCGCGGACAGCCTTGCGTCGCCGCCCAGGACCAACAGGTCCTGCCCGGCATGCAACTGCATCCGCGGGAGCTTCGCGGCCTCAGGCGCGAGCCAGGCCTGCAGGCGCCCCGCTGATTCGGCGTCGGCGGCGCGCCGGGGGTCCAGGACCGCGAGGGTCGCAACAACGCCCTCAATCGCCCCGCAGTTGTTCGCGTTCGATTCCAGTCGGTGCCGAAATCGCGTCAAAAACGACTGCGCCTGATCGCGGAGGAATCCGAGAAAGCGATCATCGTGGGTCGTTCGGTAGCGCTGCGCAGCCGCCATCGCACCCCAGCTGTAGAAATTCGAATCGGGCTGCCGGGAGTAATGCTCGATCATCGCGCCGTCGAGATCGTCGAGCGCCGCGGCAACCGTGCTGTCCGCTGGGTGAAGGTCGCGGTAGACCGCGAGCGCCAGCCACGCCTCCCCGTTGTAGTACGGCGTGTCGTCGATTGACGTCGGCAGCCAGCGGAATCCTCCCCCGGGGATGCGCAGGCCGAGCAAGCCTTTGAGCCAGGATGCCCGCAGCGTTGCGAAGCGCTCGTCGCCGCTCGCATCCGCAAAGCGAAGTTCCGCCAGCAGCGCCAGCGCGACCGTTCCGGCCGCGGCCGTCTCGTACTTGCCATCGTTGCTGATGACGCTTCCGTCACCCTCGGGCACATAGAGCAGGCCGTGGTGCAGCAGCGTCGTCTGGAGCCGCCAACGCGCGACGGGAATCGAAAGCAGATGCATGCCCTCGATCCAGCGCTGGAGGGGGGATTTTCCGATCGGCAGCGAGTGTCGGCCAAACGCTTCCAGGAGGCGAGCGAGGGGCTGGCGCAGGCGGGGATCGTGCGTACGAAGATAGTATTCCGCCAGGGCGGACGCGGTCCCCGCCTGCCGTA
>JBLMVY010000002.1:0-6622 GCA_050256935.1 Candidatus Levyibacteriota bacterium
CCCGGCCCGAACGCTTTCGCGAGGGTCTTGTAGACCGGGCGCGGGCACACGAGCCGCGACAGCCCGTAGGCGATCAGCGACACGGCCATCAGCGGCAGCGCCATGTCGGCATCCCGCGTCATCTCGACGACGATCACGAATGCGGTGAGCGGCGCCTGCACGACACCGGAGAAGTACCCGACCATGCCGAGGATGACGATGGCGGCTGCCGGGGCATGCGGCAGCAGGTGGGCGATGTTCTGCCCGAGGCCCGCCCCGACCGCCAGCGACGGCGAGAAGATTCCGCCTGGGATGCCGCTCGCGTAGGCGACCACGGTTGCGGCAAGCTTGAGTAGGCCGAAAGTCTCGGGAATCGTCCCCCCTCCCGCGAGGATCGCCCGCGTTTCCGCATACCCGGTCCCGTAGATCGTGTCGTGGGACAGAATTCCGATCAGCGCGAGGACCAGACCGCAGCCCGCGGCGTAGGCATACGGCCGCGTGCGATGCCAGGTCGCCAGACGTCCGCCGAATCCGTGCGCGGCCGCGATCACCAGGCGGCTGAACACGCCGCCGGCGAGACCGCCGGCAAGACCGCAGAGCACGACGGCAATCCACCCAGACGAGAAGTCGAGCGTGGCGTCGGTGTGACCGAAGTACGCGTAGTTGCCCAGCAGGACCAGCGAGACCAGGCCGGACAGGATCACGCCCGTCACCACGACGCTGCTGGTTCGCTGGGAGAACGAACGGCTCATCTCCTCGATCGCGAAGACGACGCCGGCGAGTGGCGCGTTGAACGCGGCGGCGATGCCCGCAGCGCCGCCGGCGAGGATCAGCCCGCGCTTCATGCTCTCGTGCGGGAACGGCACGACCTTGTTCAGCGCGTACATCAGCGACGCGCCGATCTGCACGGTCGGGCCTTCGCGGCCGATCGAAGCTCCCGTCAGCAAGCCGGCAAGCGTCAGCAGGATCTTGCCGATGGCCACGCGCACCGACAGCAGGCGCTCGCGCAGACCCGACTCGGGGTGGCCCAGCGCGGCGATGGTCTGCGGGATGCCGCTGCCCTGCGCGCCGCTGAAGTAGCGCTTGCCGACGTAGCTGATCGCGGCGAAGCCCGGCGGCGCGATCAGCAGCGGCGCCCAGGGCCATGTGGCGAGCATCCGGTGCAGCAGATCGTTGGCGCCGTTCGCCGCGAGCGCGAACCCGATCGCGACCAGACCGAGCAGCCCGCTGGCCGCGAGGAAGAGGACGCGCCGGCTCCACAGGGCGCGCGACAGCCACACATGCCGATAGCGTCGTGCGGTGCGCTGGAGCGCGGATTCGAGGTGCTGCCGGAAGTCTATTGGACGGCTTCTACTTGACAACTTGCAGGTGGGACGGTCGCTTGGGTCGCGAGGCGTCCTCGGTCTTGGGCACGCCCATCGCCGGGCTTTCGCGAGGCGCCGTCGAGGCGGCGAGCGCGGCGACGGGGTCGTCGGGCGCGGTGAAGGAGAATCCGTAGCCGGTCTCCTTGGCGAAGATGCCGATGACCGCGCCGATGGGCACCGCGACTTCCTGCGACGAGCCGTTGAAGCGCGCGGTGAACTGGATCCACTGGTTGTCGATCGTCAGCTTGCGCGTCGCCGTCGCGCTGACGTTCAGCACGATCTCGCCGTTCTTGACGAATGCCGCGGGCACCCGCGTCTGCGGGTTCACCCGCACCGCGAGGTAGGGCGTCAGGCCGTTGTCGGCGCACCATTCGCAGATCGCGCGCACGAGATATGGCTTGGCGGACTGTTCCGACATGGCGCAGATATTACCCTCGGCGCCTGCGCGGTCAAGACGCGGGCTTTACCGCCTGTCTGCGCGCCGTCGACCACAGCGCGTACGCTACTTGCGCATACCCCGCTCGGCCGAGGTCAGCGCTTCCGAGAATGCCGGACGGGCGAACAGGCGCTCGGCGTACTTCATCAGCGGCGCGGCCTGCTTGGGCATCTGGATGCCGTAGTAGTCGAGGCGCCACAGGAGCGGCGTGATCGCGACGTCGAGCATCGAGTACTCCTCGCCGAGCATGTACTTGTGCTTGGTGAACACGGGGACGATCTGCATCAGCGAGTCGCGGACCAGCGCGCGCGCCCGGTCGGCCTGCTTCTGGTTGGTGCCCTCCAGCGCGTCGATGTGGACGAAGAGCTCCTTCTCGAACCGGTGCAGGAACAGCCGCGCGCGCGCGCGCATCACCGGGTCGGCGGGCATCAGCTGCGGATGCGGGAAACGCTCGTCGATGTACTCGTTGATGATGTTGGACTCGTGCAGGACGAGATCGCGCTCCACCAGCACTGGGACCTGGTTGTAGGGGTTCATCACCGCCAGGTCCTCGGGCTTGTGGTCGAGGTCGACGTCGATGATCTGGAAATCCATGCCCTTCTCGTGCAGCACGATGCGGCAGCGCTGACTGAACGGGTCGGTCGTGCCGGAGTAAAGGGTCATCATGGTCTGGTTCTCCTCTCAGGGAAAGCAACGGGGCAGGAGGTTCGCTCCTGCCCCGCATCAAGCATTGCGGTCGGTGCTAGTGCAGCTCTTTCCAGTATTCCCGCTTCAGCGCATAGGCGAAGACGAACAGGACGCCGAGGAACAGCAGCACGATGATGCCGAGGTTGATGCGCTTGTTCTTGATCGGCTCGCCCATGTAGTCGAGGTAATTGACGAGGTCACCGACGAAGGCCTCGTACTGGGTCCGTGTCATCGTTCCCGGCGCGTCGTTCGCGAGCGTCAGAAGGGCGTACTTGCCGCCCGGCTTCTCCTCGACCATCGACAGGCCCTTGACGGCGATCGCGGCGCCTTCCGCTTTCGCCTGGTCCTCGTACTCGGTCTCGACCAGCTTGTTGGTCCCCGCAAGCTGCCACAGGACGTGGGGCATGGCGACGTTCGGGAACACGAGGTTGTTCCAGCCCGAAGCGGACTTTTCGTCGCGATAGAAGCCGAGCAGGTAGCTGTACAGCCAGTCGCGGCCGCGCACCCGGGCCTCCAGCGTCAGGTCCGGCGGCGGCGCCGGGAACCACTTGGCGGCGTCTTCGTCGGTCATCGCAACCGTCATCTGGTCACCGATCTTCTGGGTCGCGAACATCAGGTTGTCGGTGATCTCCTCCGGCGTGAGACCGATGTCCTCGAGCCGGTTGTAGCGCATGTACTTCGCCGTGTGGCAGCTCAGGCAGTAGTTGACGAAGTCGCGCGCGCCGCGCTGCAGCGACTCGTCGTCCAGGCGATTGACCGGCGCCGAGAGCAGGTGCAACCCGGCTTCCGCCTGGGCGAAGGCGGATCCGGCGCCGAGGGACAGCCCCAGCGTCACCGATACCAGCAGGATGCGGGCGAGCTTGCTCATTTCCACCTCACCCGGTCCGGTTGGGGTTTGGTCCTGTCGCGCTTCGTGTACCAGGGCATCAGCAGGAAGAAGGAGAAGTAGACGATCGTCAGCACGCGCGAGAGGACCGTCGCGCGATCGGCGCCGTGGAATATCGAGGTGTCGGCGAACTGCCCCCACACCGTCACCGGCACCGTTCCGAGGTAGCCTAGGATCAGGAACGAGACCAGGAACGCGGCGAGGAACGACTTGTAGAGCCCGCCGCGGTAGCGGATCGACTTCACCGCGCCGTTGTCGAGCCACGGCAGCGCGAAGAAGATCAGCACGGCGGCGCCCATGACCAGCACCCCCCACACCTGCGTGCCCAGGAACGACGGGACCGCCCGCAGCATCGCGTAGTACGGCGTGAAGTACCAGACCGGCGCGATCTCCGGCGGCGTCTTCAGCGGATTCGCCGGGATGAAGTTGTTCGCCTCGAGGAAGTACCCGCCCATGTTCGGCAGGAAGAACACGACGACCGAGAACACGGCCAGGAAGCCGACGACCCCGACGATGTCCTTCACCGTGTAGTACGGGTGCGAATTGATGCCGTCGAGCGGCAGCCCGGTCTTCGGGTCCTTCGGCTGCTTCTTGATCTCGACGCCGTCGGGATTGTTCGATCCCGTCTCGTGCAGGGCCATCAGGTGCGCGGCGACCAGCGCGATCAGCACCAGCGGCAGGGCGGCGACGTGGAAGGCGAAGAAGCGGTTCAGCGTGACGTCGGAGATCGTGTAGTCGCCGCGGATCCAGGTCGACAGGTCGTCGCCGATCACGGGAATCGTCGAGAACAGGTTGACGATCACCTGGGCGCCCCAGTACGACATCTGGCCCCAGGGAAGGAGGTAGCCGAAGAACGCCTCCGCCATCAGCGCCAGGTAGATCAGGCAGCCGAAGATCCACGTCAGCTCGCGCGGCTTGCGGTAGCTGCCGTACATCAGGCCGCGGTACATGTGCAGGTAGACGACGACGAAGAACATCGATGCGCCCGTCGAATGCATGTAGCGGATCAGCCAGCCCCACTGGACGTCCCGCATGATGTACTCGACCGACGCGAAGGCCTTCGCGGCGTCGGGCTTGTAGTTCATCGTCAGCCAGATGCCGGTGACGATCTGCATCACCAGGACCAGGGCGGCGAGGGACCCGAAGTAGTACCAGAAATTGAAATTCTTGGGAGCGACGTACTTTCCCCACTGACTCTCCCACAGCGGGGTCAGCGGAAAGCGTTCGTCGATCCAGGTCATCAACTTGCTCATCGAGCGCTCCGATGGATCATGCGGACTTCGGGTCTTCGCCGATCACCAGCTTGGTGTCGGTCGCGTACCGGTGTGGCGGGATCCACAGGTTCGTCGGCGCGGGGACCCCCTTGAACACGCGTCCGGCCAGGTCGAACTTCGACTGGTGGCACGGGCAGAAGAAGCCGCCCAGCCATTCCGGGCCGAGGTCCGCCGGGGCGACCTCGGGACGATAGGTGGGCGAGCAGCCGAGGTGCGTGCAGATGCCGATGGCCACCCACATGTTCGGCTTGATCGAACGCGTCTCGTTCTTGCAGTAGGCGGGCTGATGCGGCTCTTCGGATTTCGGGTCGGCGACGACCGAATCCATCTTCGGCAGCGAAGCCAGCATGGCCTCCGTGCGGTTGAGCAGCCAGATCGGCTTGCCGCGCCAGCCCACGTTGATCTTCATGCCGGGTTCGATCTTGCTGATGTCGACCTCCACCGGCGCGCCCGCCGCCTTCGCGGCCTCGCTGGGGAACAGCGACATCACGAAAGGCGTCGCGGCGCCGATGACGCCGATGCCCCCGACGACTGACGTCGCGCCGATCAGGAACCGGCGCTTTCCATTGTTCACCACTGCTTCAGAGCCCATCCGCTGCCTTTCGCTGCGTTCCCAAGGTCGGTCCGCAAAACCTTTCAATTATACGGGAATTGCCTAGCGCATTAGAAGAGCGCCCGCGGATTTTCCTTGGAATCGTATGCAAAAACAGGCAATTGCGGGGCGCTGGCGCTCCGGACGCCCGCAACAAGCACTTACCTTTGCGGCCGGCGCGGCCGCCCGCGGCGCCACTATAATGGCCGTTGACACCGCCTCCGATACCGCGGCCGCTGCCGCCCGCAACCCCGTGATCAGGAAATTCTGGCTGCTCTTCGCGCAGGCCTGCACGCTCTGCATGGCCGCCCTGTTCGTCGTCGTGACCCTGCGGCCCGATCTCCTCCCCCGCCTCGCCGGGAAGGAGCCCAGCGTCGTGCTGCTGCAGCAGGCGTCTACGCAGGCCGCGGCGCCTGCCCCCGCCCCCTCCGCGGCGAGCTACGCCGAGGCGGCGAAGAAGGCGATGCCCTCGGTGGTCAACATCTACACCAGCAAGGCCGTGCGGGTGCAGAACCCGCTGCTCGACGATCCGGTGCTGCGGCGGTATTTCCCCGACCTCGCCGGGCGCGCGGAGACCCGCCGCACGACCAGCCTCGGCTCCGGGGTGATCGTTGCGCCGGAGGGCTTCGTCCTCACCAACCAGCACGTGGTCGATGGCGCCGACGACATCGAGCTCGTCCTCGCCGACGGCCGCGAGATGCGGGCGACGATCAAGGGCAGCGATCCCGAATCGGACCTCGCCGTCCTGAAGGTCGACGCCCATGACCTGCCCGCGATCACCTTCGGATCGATGGACAGGCTGCAGGTGGGCGACGTCGTGCTCGCCATCGGCAATCCTTTCGGCTTCGGCAACACGGTGACCGCAGGCATCGTCAGCGCGCTCGGGCGCAACCACCTGGGCGTCAACCGCTTCGAGGACTTCATCCAGACCGACGCACCGATCAATCCGGGAAATTCCGGCGGCGCGCTGGTCGACGCGGCAGGCAATCTGGTCGGCATCAACAGCACGATCTTCTCGCAGTCGGGCGGCTCGATGGGCATCGGCTTCGCGATCCCGGTCTCGCTCGCGCGCGACGTGCTCGCGCAGATCATCGCGACCGGCGAGGTCACGCGCGGCTGGCTCGGCGTCGAGCCGGCGTCGATCACGCCCGATGCCGCGAAAGCCCTTGCGCTGACGCGCAGCGACGGGGTGCTGGTCCGGGCCCTGCAGCGCGACGGCCCCGCCGACCGCGCGGGCATGAAGCCGAGCGACGTCATCCTGGCGATCGGCAACCGGCCGACCCCCGACGTTCCGCAGCTGCTCGCGCGCATCGCCGAGCTCAAGCCGGGGACCGTGGCGAAGGTGAACATCCTTCGCGGCGGCAAGCCGCTCGACGTCGACGTGACGGTCGCGAAGCGGCCGCA
>JBLMVY010000003.1:0-8481 GCA_050256935.1 Candidatus Levyibacteriota bacterium
CCTTGCCGACGATCTTCAGGGCGTTGAGCACCGCGGCGGCGGTGACGATCGCCGTGCCGTGCTGGTCGTCGTGGAACACCGGGATCTTCATGCGCTCGCGCAGCTTGCGCTCGATGTAGAAGCACTCGGGCGCCTTGATGTCCTCGAGGTTGATGCCGCCGAAGGTAGGCTCCAGCGCGGCGACCACCTCGACGACCTTGTCGGGATCGGTCTCGCCGACCTCGATGTCGAACACGTCGATGCCCGCGAACTTCTTGAACAGGCAGGCCTTGCCCTCCATCACCGGCTTGCCGGCGAGCGCGCCGATGTTGCCCAGTCCCAGGACGGCGGTGCCGTTGGTGACCACGGCGACCAGGTTCGCGCGCGCGGTGTAGCGTGCCGCCAGCGCCGGATCGTCATGGATCGCCGTGCAGGCGTAGGCGACCCCCGGCGAGTACGCGAGCGACAGGTCGCGCTGGTTGGAAAGCGCCTTGGTCGGCGCGATCGAGATCTTTCCCGGCGTCGGCGACTCGTGGTACTCGAGGGCCGCGGACCGCAGTTTCTCTTCAGCCATGTTGCCTCCTGCCAATCGGATGGTCGCGCCGCATCGGCGGGCGAGCGCAAAACGCGGGCGCAGCGCGGCGGCCCCAGCCGCAGCGCTTGCGCGCCCCGCGCTATTTCCTCTTCTGCGGCGGCAGATCGGTGCACACGCCTTCGAAAACCTCCGCAGCCATCCCGATCGATTCGCCCAGCGTCGGATGCGGATGGATCGTCCGGCCGATGTCCACCGGATCGCAACCCATCTCGATCGCCAGCGCGATCTCGCTGATCAGGTCGCCGGCATGGGTGCCGACGATGCCGCCGCCGATGATCCGGTGCGTCGTCGCGTCGAACAGCAGCTTGGTGAAACCCTCGTCGCGCCCGTTGGCGATCGCCCGGCCCGATGCCGCCCACGGAAACTGGGCCTTGCCGTACTCGATGCCCTGCGCCTTGCATTCGTCCTCGGTCAATCCCGCCCAGGCGACCTCGGGGTCGGTGTAGGCGACCGAGGGGATCTGCCTGGCGTCGAAGAACGCCTTGTGCCCGGCCGCAGCCTCGGCGGCGACGTGGCCTTCGTGCACGGCCTTGTGGGCGAGCATCGGCTGGCCCACGATGTCGCCGATGGCGAAGATGTGCGCGACATTGGTCCGCATCTGGCGGTCGACGGCAATGTAGCCGCGCTCGGACACCGCGACGCCGGCCTTGTCGGCGTCGATGGCGCGGCCGTTGGGACTGCGGCCGACGGCGACCAGCACCAGGTCGTAGACCTGGGGCTCGGCGGGCGCCTTGGCGCCCTCGAAGGCGACGCGGATGCCGGCAGGGGTCGCCTGCGCCGAAACCGTCTTCGTGCGGAGCATCATGTTGTCGAAGCGGCCGGCGTTCTTCTTCTCCCACACCCGGACCAGATCGCGGTCGGCGCCCATCATCACTCCGTCGAGCATCTCGACCACGTCGATGCGCGCACCCAGCGTCGAGTAGACGTTGGCCATCTCCAGCCCGATGATGCCGCCGCCCACGACGAGCATCCGCTTCGGAACCGACTTCAACTCCAGCGCACCCGTCGAATCGACCACGCGGGGATCGTCGGGCATGAACGGAAGCTTCACCGCCTGGCTGCCCGCGGCGATGATGGCCTTGTCGAACCGGATGACCCGGGTTGCACCCGAAGTCGCCTTTCCGGGGCCCGACGCGACCCCGACCTGGAGGTGATGGGAGTCGAGGAAGCGGCCGACGCCCTGCACCACCTCGACCTTGCGCGTCTTCGCCATCGCGCCCAGACCGCCGGTCAGCTTCCGGACGACGCCGTCCTTGAAGGCGCGCAGCTTGTCGAGGTCGATCGCCGGCGCGCCGAAGCTCACGCCGTGCGCGGCCATCGCCTTCGCCTCGTCGATCACCGCGGCCGTATGCAGCAGCGCCTTGGACGGAATGCAGCCGACGTTGAGGCACACGCCGCCCAGGGTCGCGTAGCGCTCGACGATCACCGTCTTCATCCCGAGGTCGGCCGCGCGGAATGCGGCCGAGTAGCCGCCGGGACCCGCGCCGAGCACCAGCATCTCGCATTCGATGTCGACGCCTCCCGCGTATGCGCCCGCGGCGGGCGACGGCGCGGCGCCGCCGGCGCTCCCGCTCCCGCTCACGGGTCCGGCCGCCGCAGAAACCGGGGCCTGTTGCGCGGATCCGATTGCGCCCGCCTTCGTCGGTGCAGGCTGGGGCGCCGGCGCTGCCGCCGCCGCGCCGGCGTCGAGCAGCAGCACCTTGCGGCCCTGCGACACCTTGTCGCCGACCTTGACCGCGATGGACTTGACCACCCCTGCGGCCGGGGACGGGATGTCCATGGTCGCCTTGTCGGACTCCAGGGTGACCAGCGGGTCCTCGGCCTTGACGGCATCCCCGGGCTTGACCAGGACCTCGATGACCGGGACGTCCTTGAAGTCGCCGATGTCGGGGACCTCGACTTCGATGATTGCCATGCAGGTTCCTCTTGTTGTTCGTGCCCGGGGCGCCGCAGCGCGCGCGCAATTTCGAGTGTACGCGAAACGCCCGGATCGACCGCCGGGGTCGACCTCGCGCGGGTCGCGACGAAGTATATTGATCGCCCGCTGCGGCGATTCGTCCGCGCACGCACCCAAGGAGCCTCCGATGATCTTCGACCCCTTCGTCCACGCCGCGGCCATGGCAACGCGCCTGCGCCTCGCCGATGGCGCCGGCGCGCAGTTCAGGCTGACGAGTCCCGACTTCGCCGCCGGCGGCCCGATCGCCGACGAGCAGGCCTACGACAGCTTCGGCTGCACGGGTGGAAACCTGTCGCCGGCCCTCGCCTGGTCGGGTGCACCGCAGGGCACCCGGAGCTTCGCGCTGCTGGTGCACGACCCCGACGCGCCGACGGGAGGCGCGGGCTGGTGGCACTGGCTGGTGGTGGACATTCCCGCGGCAACGACGGGCCTGCCCAAGGGCGCGGGCAAGACCGACGGCAGCCGGCTGCCCGCCGGCGCGGTCAGCATCGCCACCGATTACGGCGTCCCCGGTTACGGCGGACCCTGCCCGCCGGTCGGCGACCAGCCGCACCGCTACAACTTCACGCTCTATGCGCTCAAGGTCGCCAAGCTCGATCTTCCGCAGGGCGCGAACGCGGCGCTGACCGGCTACCTGGTGAATGCGAACGCCATCGGCAAGGCGACGCTCACCGGGACCTACGGCCGCGCAAAGTAGCGAGTGACGCGGCGGGCCGGCGGCGCGACAGCGCGAAGGCCGAGGCCGCAACCAGCAGCAGCGCCGGCGTCGCCGGCTCCGGCACGCTGTTCCCGGTCCTCGCCTCGCCGGTCAGGGAGAAGGCGCCATTGAACTTCGGCGCCGACGAGCCACCGACGATGTCGGTGCCCACGCGCAGCCAGTCGGGGGCGAGATTCGCATTCCGCATCCACGCCTGCTCGTCGCTGGCCAAAGGCGAAGCCGCCGCGGACAGCCAGAAGAACTGGCCGGTGTCGAGACCGACCTGCGGGACGAAGAAGTAATGGTCGGCAGCCAGCAGGAACGGCGTCGCGAAATTGACCGTGCACTCGATCTCCATCCCGGTCACGGCCCCTTCGCCGCCGGTCCTCTGGTTGGGGCTCGGGTGGATCCCGTCGAGGACGCTGTTCGAGGCGGTGAAGCTGGCATCGAGCGTGGCGCAACTGAAGCTCAGGCCGCTCGAGCCGCTGTCGCGGCTCGCATCGGCGACGTCGCCGGGCGAGCCGATTCGCGTGGGCACGTTGCCCGAGGGCGGATTCGTCGAGTCCGCCGGAAACGTCCGGTAGATCTCCACGACGATGGCGGTGATGTCCGCCCCCGTCGCGGAACCGGACAGCAGCCCGGTGAAGGTTGCGCTGGTGATCGATGTCGTCGACAGCGTATAGAAATCGTCGGCCGCCTCGATCTCGACCGCAGAACCCGAACCGGGCCGTGACGCCATCGCCATGCGCCCGTCCGGACTGCCGGTGTCGTACGCGAACGGAATCGCCAACGACGGCGCCGCCGCGACGCAGCCGGCGAGCGCCGCCGCGATGCGCAAGGCACGGCGCACGCGCGCCGTCCCATCAGGTTCTCCCTCCACCGCGGGCTCCCTCCCCTTGTGACCGCACGGGGTCATGACCTCGTGCGTCCCGGCTAGCAGATTTCGCGCCCGGAGCGCGTTCCTCCGTCGATTCAGGGATTTGCGATGTGCGTCCGGCGTGTCGGGCACGCGACTGTAAAGCCGGCCGACGGCTGCGGGCCGGGGGCGCGCTGACGCCCGGCGGCCGGCCGCGGTATATTTCCCCGATGACCAAGCTCGACTCACGCCAGGCCGGGCGCGCGGGTGTCGAGGCCCGCGAGGTGTCCGGGACGCTGCGCCGCGCGCTCGACGCCATGGGCGGGCGCACGGACATTCCGTTTCGCGTCGTTTTCGCCGATGGCAGCGAATACCGGAATCGCGACGAGGCGCCGGCATTCACGCTGCGCTTCTCGACCCCCCGCGTCGAGCGCCGGGTCGCGGCGTTCGGGCACGTCGGTCTGCTCGAGGCCTACTTCGACGGCGACCTCGACGTCGAGGGCAACTTCGCGCTTTCCTTCCGCGCCGCCTTCGACGGGGGCTTCGACCAGCAGACGAGCCCGCTGGTCGCGCTGCGCAACCGCTGGCACGAGGCCCGTTACTCGAATCGCTCGATCGCGCAGGCCAAGGCCAACGCCCGCTTCCACTACGGCCTGGGACAGGCGTTCTACCGCTTCTGGCTGGACCGGGTCGGCATGCTCTACACCTGCGCCTACTGGCGCGAGGGAACCACGACCCTCGAGGAGGCGCAGGTCAACAAGATGGACCACGTCTGCCGCAAGGTGCGGCTCGCCCCCGGCGAGACCTTCGTGGACATCGGCTGCGGCTGGGGGGGATTGCTGTTCCACGCCTGGGAGCGCTACGGCGCGCTGGGGACGGGCATCAACACGACGACCGAGCAGGTCGACGAGTTGCGCGCCGAGCTCGGGCAGCGCGGCCTGGACGATCGACTCAAGGTCGTCGAATGCGATTTCCGCGAGATTCCGGGCCAGTACGACAAGCTGCTGTCGATCGGCACCCTCGAGCACGCCGGGCGCGACCAGGTGCACGAGGTGATCCGCGCACATGCGAATGCGCTCAAGCCCGGGGGGCTGGGCGTCATCCATTTCATCGGCCACGTCGGCAGCCGCGACACCGAGTTCTACATCCGCAAGCACATCTTCCCCGGCGGATGGATACCGAGCCTCGCCGAGGCAATCACCGCCATGGAGGACTGCGGACTGGAGGTGCTCGACGTCGAGAACCTGCGGCGGCATTACGCGCTGACGCTCGATTGCTGGGCCGAGCGCTTCGACGCCCACTGGGACGCGATAGCGGCGCTCGATCCTGCCCGGTTCAACGAGCGCTTCCGCCGCGTCTGGCGGACCTACCTGTGGTCCTGCGCCGAGATGTTCCGCTCGCCCAACGGCCGCACCTTCCTGTTCCAGGTCACGGTCAGCAAGGGCAACGTCGGGTCCGGCCACCCGATGAGCCGCGCCTACCTCTATCGGCCGGAAGGATGACGACCTACGCCGAGAAGAAGGCGCAGCTCGAGTCCCTGCTCGCCTCGGCGCAAGGCGCCGCCGGCGTCAGCGTCAGGAAGGCAACCTCGAACCTGTTCCGCGACCGTGACCCGGAGGGCCGGCGGCGCATCGACCTGTCGCATTTCAATCGCGTCCTGCGCGTCGACGCTGCCGCGGGCATCGTCGAAGCCGAGGGCATGACGACCTACGAGGCGCTCGCCGACGCGACCCTCGCCCATGGCTGCGTTCCCGCGGTGGTGCCGCAGCTGAAGTCGATCACCCTGGGCGGCGCCGTCGCCGGCGTCGGCATCGAGGCCTCGTCGTTCCTGCACGGCCTCGTGCACGACACGATCACGTCGATCGACGTGCTGACCGGAAGCGGACGCATCGTCACCTGCACGCCGGACAACGAGCATCGCGACCTGTTCCACGGCTTTGCGAATTCCTACGGGACGCTGGGCCATGCGCTGAAGCTGTCGGCGAAGACCGTTCCCGCCAGGCGCTACGTCGAGCTGCGTCACGAGCGCCACCGCGACCCGGCGGCGTATTTCGCCCGGATCGGCGGCCTGTGCGCCGAGGGCGGCATCGACTTCCTCGACGGCGTGGTGTTCTCCCCCGGCGAGCTCTACCTGACGCTGGGTCGCTTCGTCGACGAGGCCCGCGAGGTCAGCGACTACCGCTACGAGCGCATCTACTACCGATCCATCCGCGAGCGATCGATCGATGCGCTGACCGCCCGCGACTATCTCTGGCGCTGGGACACCGACTGGTTCTGGTGCTCGAAGAACGTCGGCGCACAGCATCCGCTGGTCCGGCGTCTGCTCGGCCGCGAGCGCCTGAACTCGATCACCTACCAGAAGATCATGCGCTGGAACGCCCGCCATGGCCTCACGCGGGCGTGGAACCGCATCCGCGGCATCCATGCGGAGTCGGTGATTCAGGACGTCGACATCCCGCTGGCGCGCGCCGCCGAGTTCCTCGCCTTCCTGCATGCGCAGGTCGGCATCCTGCCGATCTGGATCTGTCCGATCCGGGCGCCCGACCCCGCCCGACGCGCGACCCTGTACCCGCTTGCCGCGGGAACGCCCTCGGTCAATTTCGGCTTCTGGGACGTCGTGGCGACACGCGAGACGCGTCCCGCCGGCCAGGTCAATCGCGCGATCGAGCGCAAGGTCACCGAACTGGGCGGCGTCAAGTCGCTGTACTCGGATTCGTATTTCAGCGAGGACGAGTTCTGGTCGATCTACGACCACGGCGCCTACGTGGCGCTGAAGCGCAGGTACGATCCCGACGGCACGCTGGGCGACCTCTACGCCAAGTGCGTCCGTCACCCGACGCCGGCCAGCGCTAGTGCGACATCAGCACGGGCACCGTCATCGACTCGAACATCGTCCGGGTGACCCCGCCCAGGATCAGCTCGCGCGAACGCGAATGGGCGTAGCCTCCCATGACGATCAGGTCGGACCCGAGGTCGGCGGCCTGCGACAGCAGGCGCTCCCCGCCCTGGATGGGATCGCCGTCGAAACGCTTGAACCTCGCGTCGATGCCGTGCGCGCGCAGGTAGCCGGCGAGCCGCGGCTGCGCCAGCGCAATGGCCTCGGCGTCGGCGGGCTCGCGCGCCAGCGACACGACGTCGACCTGCTTGGCGGTCTCGAGGATCGGCAGCGCGTCGCGGATCGCGCGCGACGCCTCGCGTCCCCCATCCCAGGCGACGAGGACCCGGGTGCCCAGGCCGGCATCGGCGCCGGTGTAGGGAACGAACAGCGCCGGGCACCCCGCGCCGAGGAGCACGTGCTCGGCGAGCCGGCGCGCGAAATCGCTCTCGCCGTGGTCCGGGTCGGGCTGTCCGATGATCGCGAGGTCGGCGCAGCGCGCATGCGCGACCGCTGCATCCATCGCGTAGCCGGCAGGCGCCCGCCATTCGGCGTTCGCGATGCGGCCGGCGCCCGTCGCCTCCCGGAACACCGCCTCGGCATTGCGCTGGGCCTCGCCACTGTCGGCGAGCCTGCGTTGGACCGACTCGTCCGGAAGCAGCGCGGCGAGCGTGGGCGTCAGCTCGCTCGTCGGAACGAGATAGACCCCGATCAGGCCCGCGCCGAAACGCGACGCCATCCGCACGGCGAGCCCCAGCCGCTGTGCGCTGCGCTCGCTGTCGTCCAGGTGCACCATCAGGGATTTGAAAGCCATCGCAACCTCCGCATCGAAGCGCCCATACGCTGCCCCGCATCTTCGCACGAGGTCGGGTCCGCGGTCATGTCCGGCCCTTGCGCCAGATCAAGGCCGTGCGTCGCGCGACCCGCGATGGGACCTTGGCCACGCTCGCGCCACCGCTGCACGCCCCTCCGGCCACCCCGGGGACCTGCCGCGGCTTCGCCCCGACGGTTGATCCCGATCAACATGCGCGCTACGGTCCGATCTACGATGCCAGCAGCGGAAGCCGCCAAGGCGCCCCGATGCGCGCCGACCGGCTTCCATCGCACACCGCCCGCCCCGAAAGGACTGCAATGACCATTGGAGATTTCTGCGTTCGCAACGTCATCAGCACCGGTCGCAACACGACGGTCGGCGAAGCTGCGGCGTTGATGCGCCAGCACCACGTGGGCAACGTGGTCGTCGTCGACAACGGCCCCGAGGGGGCGATCCCGGTCGGAATCCTCACCGATCGCGACATCGTCATCGAAGTCGTCGCCGCCGGCCTCGACGCAGGCTCGATCACCGTCGGCGAGCTCACGCAGCGTCCGGTGGCCACCGTTCGCGAGGACACCGGCTACGCCGAGACGGTGCGCCTGATGTCGGCCAACGGCGTGCGGCGCATGCCCGTCGTCAACGCCAAGGGCGTGCTGGTCGGGATCATCGCCGCCGACGACATCCTGCATCAGCTCGTCGCGCCCATGG
>JBLMVY010000004.1:0-11327 GCA_050256935.1 Candidatus Levyibacteriota bacterium
TCGCGCTGCAGACGCGGGAGCAGCACATCCGTCGCGAGAAGGCCACGTCGAACATTTGCACGGCGCAGGTGCTGCTCGCGGTGATGGCGAGCATGTACGCGGTCTATCACGGCGCCGAAGGTCTGACGCGGATCGCGCGCCGGGTGCACCGGCTGACCATGATCCTGAAGGAAGGCCTGGCGCGCCTGGGCTTCGCCGCCGGGAATGACAGCGCCTTCGACACGCTGACGCTCGCCACCGGCGCCAGCACCGCCGCGATCGCCCGGCGCGCGCAGGACGCCGGATACGACCTGCGGCGCGCCGGCCCGCAATCACTGGGGATCTCGCTCGACGAGACCTCGACGCGCGAGGACGTCGCCGCGCTGTGGCGCGCGTTCTGCGGCGGCGACGCGCCTTTGGACGTCGACGCGATCGATGCGCAAGCTGCGGACGGCATCCCGCCCGCGCTCCTGCGGCGGACGGCGTTCCTGACCCATCCGGTGTTCCGGCGACACCGGTCGGAGACGCAGATGCTGCGCTACCTGCGCAGCCTCGCCGACCGCGACCTGGCGCTCGACCGGGCGATGATCCCGCTGGGCTCGTGCACGATGAAGCTCAACGCGACCTCGGAGATGCTGCCGATCAGCTGGCCGGAATTCGCGGCGCTGCATCCGTTCGCGCCGGCGGACCAGGCGCGGGGCTACCTCGAGATGGTCGGCGACCTCGAGCGGATGCTCTGCGCGACGACCGGCTACGACGCCGCATCGCTGCAGCCCAACGCCGGATCGCAGGGCGAATACGCAGGCCTGCTGATGATCCACGCGTATCACGCGAGCCGCGGCGAAGGAGACCGGGACATCTGCCTCATCCCGGCTTCGGCGCATGGCACCAACCCGGCGTCGGCGCACATGGCGGGCATGCAGGTCGTCGTCGTCGACTGCGACCGAGACGGGAACGTCGACTTGGGCGACCTCGAGGCGAAGGCGGTCGCGCACCGCGACCGGCTCGCAGCGATCATGGTCACCTACCCGTCGACCCACGGAGTTTTCGAGAGCGGGATCGTCCGCATCTGCGACATCGTGCACGCCCACGGCGGCCAGGTGTATGTCGACGGGGCGAACCTCAACGCGCTGGTCGGCCTCGCGGCCCCGGGGCGTTTCGGCGCCGACGTGTCGCATCTCAACCTCCACAAGACCTTCTGCATACCGCACGGCGGCGGCGGCCCCGGCGTGGGTCCGGTCGCGTGCAAGGCCCATCTCGCGCCTTTCCTGCCGGGGCATCGGTACCTGCCCGGGCGCGAGGGAACGGCGGCCGACGCGCCCTTCGCCGTCAGCGCCGCACCCTATGGCTCGGCGGCGATCCTGCCGATCCCGTGGATGTACATCACGATGATGGGCGCTCCGGGACTGCGCGCGGCGACCGAGGCTGCAATCCTCGCTGCCAACTACATCGCGAAGCGCCTCGCCCCCCATTACCCGGTGCTCTACAGCGGCCCGGGCGGATTGGTCGCCCACGAATGCATCCTGGACCTGCGGCCCCTGAAGGCGACCTCGGGCATCGAGGTCGAGGATGTCGCCAAGCGGCTGATCGATTACGGCTTCCACGCGCCGACGATGAGCTTCCCCGTGCCGGGGACCCTGATGGTCGAGCCGACGGAAAGCGAATCCCTGGACGAGCTCGACCGTTTCATCGACGCAATGATCGCCATTCGCGGGGAGATTCGTGCGATCGAGGAGGGCGCGCAGGACAGGAGCGACAACCCGCTGAAGCACGCTCCGCATCCGGCGTCTGCGATCGCGGCCGATGCCTGGCCGCATCGCTACACGCGCCAGCAGGCGGCGTACCCGCTGCCGAGCCTCGCCGAGGGCAAGTACTGGTGTCCGGTCGCGCGCGTCGACAACGTCTACGGCGATCGCCACCTGTTCTGCACCTGCGTGCCCGTCGATGACCCCGGCGCGGCGCCGCCTGGCTAGCCCGGGTCCGGGTGGATGATGTCCCAGGCGAGGCGCCAGCGCCCCGCGGAGTCGCGCACCCAGAAGTGCGCGTAGTGACCCTCGTGCACGTCGGATGCGCGATCGGTCTCCCGATACCGGCCCCAGGACACCGCCATGTCGGCCGAGCTCGAAACGCGGGCGTCGACCGGCCGCCAGGTGATGCGGGCCAGCCTGGCCGCGACGTCGCGCGCGACCGTCGCCCGCGTCGCGATCGGCAGCCGGCCCTGGCGCTGCATGCGCACGCCGGGGGCGAGGAGGTTCTCGTAACGGACGGCGGGCGGTCCGATCGGATCGGTCACGAAGCTGTGCGACTCCAGCGCCAGCACGCGCTCCCGCTCGGCCGCGGGATCGGCGCGACCGCGGAACGCGGGGCGTGGCGCCGGCCCGAGTCCCGCGAGATCGGGGGCGACCGGAGTCGCGATCCCGATGTCCAGCGCGACCCGCCAGGGGCCGCCGGAGTCTCGCCGCCACACCGAAAAGAACACGCCGTGCCGCAGCGGACCAGGATGCGCGGCGTCGCTCAGCGTGTAGGGGCCGGTCGAGTAGCCGAAGTCGCCGCTGCGGGCGACGGCGGCCTGCACGGGTTTCCATTCGAGCTGCAGCGCCTTAGGGTCGGCGGGCGCGGGCCGCGCGGGCCAGGTCTGGCGCAGGATCGCGGGCGCCGGCTCGAACGCGATGCCGTCGTCGGCGAAATTCGCGATGAACGCCGCGCGGATTCCCTGCTCCAAGGCCATGCGCGCGAACGAGGTCTCGGCGTCGACCAGGGATTTCACGGCGATATCGTCCATGGCGGAAGCGTGCGGGCCCGCCGCCGCTGCATCCGGCAGGACCGCCGCCGACATCGCGACCACGGCGATGGCGGCGGGAGCGCCCAACACGCGGGCCAGCCCGCGAGCAACGAGGAAGAGCATGCCGACCAGTATAATCACCCGCTTTTCGATGATGTTCATGCGCCCGTTCACGCTGTCCTGCGCGCTCGCCCTCGCGATCTGCGCCATCCCGCTCGCCGCGCCCGCACAGCCGGCCACGCCGGCACCTGCGCCTGGCACCACGACGTCCGCACTTCCCAATCCGCTCGCCGCGGCGCCCAGGCCCGCGGCCGCGGCCGCGCCGGCAGCCAGCGCTCCGACCCTGACCCCGCTGGCGCAGGTTCCCGGCGCTCCGGCCGCGCCGACCGTCGACGCGGCGGCCTGGATGCTGGTCGACATGCTCTCCGGCCAGATCCTCGCCTCGTCGAACGCCGACGAGCGGCGCGAGCCCGCATCGCTCACCAAGCTGATGACGACGTACCTGGTGTTCCAGGCGCTGCGCGCGAAGACCATCGATCTGTCGCAGGTGGTGCCGGTGTCGGAGAACGCCTGGCGCACTGGCGGCTCGCGGATGTTCATCGAGCCGCGCAAGCCGGTGACCGTCGACGAGCTGATCCACGGTGTCATCGTGCAATCGGGCAACGATGCGACGGTCGCGCTGGCAGAGCTCATCGCCGGCAGCACCGATGCGTTCGTCGAGCGGATGAACAGGGAAGCGGCGAAGCTCGGGCTGTCCGGCACGCATTACGCCGACGTCAACGGCCTGCCCAGCCCGCAGCACTACTCGACGGCGAGCGACATCGCGAAGCTCACGGTCGCGCTCATCCGCGACTTTCCCGAGTACTACCCGATCTTCGCCGTCAAGGAATACCGCTACAACAACATCACCCAGTCGAACCGCAATCGCCTGCTGTGGGCGGATCCCACCGTCGACGGCGTCAAGACCGGACACACCGAAGGGGCGGGTTACTGCCTGGTCGCCTCGGCCAAGCGCGGCGAGCGGCGGCTGGTGGCAGTCGTGATGGGGGCGAACACCGATGCGGGTCGGGCGTCGGAAAGCCAGAAGCTCCTCAACTGGGGTTTCCAGTCGTTCGATACGGTCGCCCTCTACCAGTCGGGCAAGCCGGTGACGTCCCTGCGCGTGTGGAAGGGTGCGAAGAAGGACGTCAACGCAGGCTTCCTCGCCGCCCGCTACGTGACCCTGCCCAAGGGTGAGGCGGCAAATCTCTCGCTGACGATGGAATCCAGGGAGCCGCTGATCGCGCCGGTGCTGGCGTCGGAGCCGGTGGGCGTGGTCAAGGTGTCGCTCAAGGGGCAGCCGATCGCCCAGTTCCCGCTGATCGCGTTGGAGGGTGTGCCGCTCGCCAACCTGTTCGGCCGCGCAGTCGACACGGTCAGGCTGTGGTTCTCCAGCCGCTGAGCACGACGGGCCGCCGCGAGGGGCCGTCCTCCGTATCATCGTCCACTTCCTGCCACCGACCATGACCGCAATGCCTGACACCAGCCCGCCCGTCTACCTCAACGGCGAATTCATGCCGATCGCCGACGCCAGGATCTCGGTGCTCGATCGCGGATTCATCTTCGGCGACGGCGTCTACGAGGTCGTGCCCGTCTACGCCAGGCAGCCGTTCCGGATGCCGCAGCATCTCGCGCGCCTCCAGCACAGCCTCGACGGCATCCGCCTTCCCAATCCGCATCCGATGGCGACGTGGGAGGCGCTGGTCAGGGAGCTGATATCGCGTCAATCCTTCGCCGACCAGGCCGTCTACATGCAGGTGACACGCGGCGTCGCCAAGCGCGACCACGCCTTCCCGCAGGGCGTCGCGCCGACGGTGTTCATGATGAGCAACCCGCTGGTGCTGCCGACGCCGCAGCAGGTCGAGCGCGGGGTCGAGGTCATCACCGCGCAGGACAACCGCTGGCTGCGCTGCGATCTCAAGACGACCTCGCTGCTCGGCAATGTGCTGATGCGCCAGCTCGCCGTCGACCATGGTGCCGTCGAGACCGTGCTGTTCCGCGACGGGCACCTGACCGAGGCCTCGGCGTCCAACGTGCTGATCGCGCACAACGGCGCGATCGTCGCGCCGCCCAAGGACAACCTGATCCTGCCGGGCATCACCTACGATGCGACGCTGGAGCTCGCCCGCGACCTCGGCATCCCGGTCGACGTGCGCCCGGTCGCGCACGCCGAGGTGCTCGCCGCCGACGAGGTCTGGCTGTCGTCGTCGTCCAAGGAGGTGCTCGCCGTCACGCGCATCGATGGCCGTACCGTCGGCGGCGGCACCCCGGGGCCGCTGTTCAGGAAGATGTGGAAGGCCTTCCAGGAGCGCAAGCCGCACGCCGCCTGATCGCGCCCGCAGCGGCCGCCGGCGCGACACCGGCGCCGCCACCGGGACGACGTCGGGTCGTCGACGGGACACCCGGCGCCGTCAGCGGTCGGCGTCTGGCAGCGGCGCCGTCGTACCGAAATGGTGGTGATGGAACACCAGGCCGGGGCCGTGCGCGCGCTCGACGGTCACGACCTCGCCGATGAACACGACGTGATCGCCGGCGCGGTGCAGCGCGTAATGCCTGCACTCCAGCCAGGCGATGCAGCCGTCGATCAGCGGGGCGTTCGACCAGCCGAGCCGGTGCGAGACCCCCGCGAAACGGTCGGCGTGGGGCCGCGAGAAGCGGCGCGCGAGGTCGGCCTGCTGCGCCGACAGCACGTTGATCGCATAGCCTTGCGCGGCCTCGAACGCGGGGAGGCTCGTCGAACGCCGCGCGAGGCTCCACAGCACCAGGGGCGGGGCCAGCGAAACCGAGGTGAACGAGTTGGCGGTGAAGCCGACGTAGCGGCCATCGGGGGCACGGGCGCAGACGACGGTCACGCCGGTCGCGAATTGCGCCAGCGCATCGCGGAACTGACGCTCGTCGAACGCCGGCGCCGGGTCTCCGGCGTGGCGGGCGTGGCTGGGCATGGGGAGATTCGACGCGGCGCCGGTGGCGCCGCGACCTCGGGGATCCTGCAGCGAAAGGAGGCGCCGATGGTAGGAGGCCGGACCGGCGCTGTCAAAGCCGGGGCGCGTGGCGTGCCCGGACCCCCAGGCCCCCGGGCCCCGAGGATCCCGCCGCCGGTCTTGTTAAACTTGCACGTCGGAATCGAGACCGCACGCCAAATGCCAGGTTCGCTGAACAAGCTGATCGCCAGCCGCTATGCCGATCGGGGGCTGCCGATCGCCGTGGTACTTCCCGATGGCGCGCGGATCCCGCTGTCGCCGGCGCCCGAGGTCGACGTCATCGCGAGGAGCCTCGCCGGATTGCGGGCGCTCGCCGCCCCCGCGATGGGGCGACTCGCGCGAGCCTACGTCCATGGCGACGTCGATTTCACCGGCAGCGCCCGGCGCGTGCTCGGGATCGCCGAATCGATGGTCGGCGACATCGCCCATGGCGGCGAGAGCGCGCGCGCGAAGCTGCTGGGCATCGCGCACCGGCTGCGCGGCAACAAGGCGAACATCCAGCACCACTACGACGTCTCGAACGCCTTCTACCGGATGTGGCTGGATTCGCGGATGGTCTATTCCTGCGCCTACTTCAAGACGCCGGAGGACTCGCTCGACGACGCCCAGGCGCAGAAGCTCGACCATATCTGCCGCAAGCTCCGGCTCGCCGAGGGCGAGCGCCTGCTGGACATCGGCTGCGGCTGGGGCGCGCTGATCCTGTGGGCGGCGAAGAACTACGGCGTGCGGGCGCACGGCATCACGCTGTCGCAGAACCAGCACGATCACGTCAGGCGCGAGATCGAGGCGCAGGGCCTGGGCGAGCGCGTCAGCGTCGAGCTGCGCGACTACCTCGACCTGCCCGACGTCGAGGCCTTCGACAAGATCTCGAGCGTCGGCATGTTCGAGCACGTGGGGCCGCGCAATTTCGACCGCTATTTCGGCAAGATCGCCCGCATCCTCAAGCCCGGCGGGATGGTGCTGAACCACGGCATCACCCACAACCAGGTCGGGACGCGCGCGCTGGGCAGCGGCATCGGCGATTTCGTCGAGGAATACGTCTTTCCGGGCGGGGAGCTCGCGCACGTGTCGCAGGTGATCCAGGGCGCCGCCGCGCAGGGGCTGGAGGCGATCGACGCCGAGGCGCTGCGCGAGCACTACGCCAGGACGTTGTGGCACTGGGTCGATCGCCTGGAAGCGCACGCCGATGCCGCGCGCAGCGAGGTCGGCGAGGAGAAGTTCCGCGTCTGGCGCATCTACATGGCGGGATCGGCGCATGCGTTCGATCGCGGCTGGCTGTCGCTGTGGCAGGTCCTGGCCGGCAAGCCCCTGCGCGACGGACGGCTGCCGCATCCGCTGACCCGCGACTACATGTACGGGCCGCGCCAGGCGCCGGCAGCGTGAGGTCATGACGGCTTCCGCGCCGGCACCCATCGCCGCACAGGTGGGCATCCTGGAATTTCCCTGCGCGTTTCCGATCAAGGTGATGGGCCGCACCGAGCCCGGGTTCGCCCAGGCGATCCTCGCCATCGTGCAGGCGCATGCCCCCGATTTCGACGGCGCCGCGCTGGAGATGCGCCCCTCCTCGGCCGGGCGCTACCTGTCGCTGACCGCGACGGTCAACGCAACGTCGCGCGAGCAGCTCGACGCCCTCTATCGCGAGCTGGTCGCCCATCCGATGGTGGTGATGGTCCTGTGACCGCGCCGCAGGACGCGGGGCGGGACCTCGATCGCGACATCGTCATCCGCGCGCTGGGTCCGAGCGACTACCAGGCGACCTGGCGTGCCATGCAGGCGTTCACGGCCGCAAGGACGCCCGACACCGCCGACGAGATCTGGCTGACCGAGCATCCGCCGGTCTACACCCTGGGTCTCGCGGGTCGCAGTGAGCACTTGCTTCGAGCCAATGGCATACCCGTGGTGAAGGTCGATCGCGGCGGCCAGGTGACCTACCACGGGCCCGGGCAGCTCGTCGCCTACCTGATGCTCGATCTGCGGCGGCTGCGGCTGTCCGTGCGCGACATGGTCAGGCGCATCGAGGCGGGGGTGATAACATGGCTTGCTGCCGACGCGATCGACGCGTACGGCAAGCCGGCGGCACCGGGCATCTATGTCCGCCGCGACGGCGCCGAGGCGAAGATCGCCTCGCTGGGCCTGCGGGTACGAAACGGCTGCACGTACCACGGCGTGGCCGTCAACATCGACATGGACCTCAGCCCTTTCGCCGACATCGATCCCTGCGGATATCGGGGACTGCGCGTCACGCAGCTCGCGGACCTCGGCGTCCGGCGCGGGGTCGCCGACGCGGGCGCCGCCCTGGCGCCGATCGTGGCCGCGAAGCTGACCGGGGAGCGGGAGCGATGAGCGGGGACCGGCCCTTTATGCCGGCTGCGGCCCCGGCGGACGCCGGGTCGCGCGCGGCGAATGCCGCCGGCGTCAAGCACAAGGGCGGAGCGAAGACCGAGCGCATCCCCATCAAGGTCGTCCCTGCCGAGATCCTGCGCAAGCCCGAATGGATCCGCGTGCGCGCGCCCTCGTCGCCGCGCTTCCACGACATCAAGCGCATCCTGCGCGAGCACCGGCTGCACACGGTGTGCGAGGAAGCCTCGTGCCCCAACATCGGCGAATGCTTCGGCAAGGGCACGGCGACGTTCATGATCATGGGCGACATCTGCACGCGGCGCTGCCCGTTCTGCGATGTCGGTCACGGTCGGCCGCTGCCCCTCGATCCCGACGAGCCCGCGAACCTCGCCAGGACGATCGCGGCCCTGAAGCTCTCCTATGTCGTCGTCACCAGCGTCGACCGCGACGACCTGCGCGACGGCGGCGCGCAGCACTTCGTCGACTGCATCCGGGCGGTGCGCGAGCACTCGCCGTCGACGCAGATCGAGGTGCTGGTGCCCGATTTCCGCGGCCGCGTCGAGCGCGCGCTCGACATCCTGTGCGCAGCGCCTCCCGACGTGATGAACCACAACCTGGAGACCGTGCCGAGGCTCTACCGCCAGGCGCGTCCGGGCTCCGACTATGCGCATTCGCTGAAGCTGCTCTCGGAGTTCAAGCGCCGCGCTCCCGGCATACCGACCAAGTCGGGCCTGATGGTGGGCCTGGGCGAGACCGACGACGAGATCCTGGCGACCATGCGCGACATGCGTGCGCACGGCATCGACATGCTGACCATCGGCCAGTACCTGCAGCCGTCGAAGGACCACCTGCCGGTGCTGCGCTACGTGCACCCGGACAGCTTCGCGCGCCTCGAGCGCGAGGCGCTGGCGATGGGTTTCCGGCACGCCGCCGTGGGCGCGCTGGTGCGCTCGTCCTATCACGCCGATCGCCAGGCCGAAGGGGTCCTGGCGACGGCCTCCTGACCGCCCGAAGATCAGTTCGCGGCCGGGGGAGTCGCGCCCCGTGGCCACAGCAGCCACAGCCGCCCCTGCTGCCGCATCCGGCCCGCCTTGCTGCCGGCGTCGTCACCGAAGCCCCAGAAGAAGTCGGCGCGCACCGGCCCGCGGATCGCCCCGCCCGTGTCCTGCGCCAGCACCAGGCGCTGCATCGGCCGGTCGGAGAGGGGTTGCGTCGTTGCCAGCCAGACCGGCGCGCCCAGCGGGATCGCGTGCGGGTCGACCGCCACCGTCCGCTGCGCGAGCAGCGGCACGCCGAGGCTGCCGGTGGGGCCGTCGATCTGCGCCTCCAGCGAACCGGGCGCGGGTGGCGGCAGGATGCGGAAGAACACGTAGCTCGGATTCTCGTCGAGCAGCGCTTCGAGGCGGTCGGGATGCCGGACGCCCCATTCGCGGATGCTCTGCATCGAGGCCTGGTCGACGGTCATCTCGCCACGGTCGATCAGCACCCGGGCGATCGAGCGGTAGGGCTGGCCGTTCTGGTCGGCGTATCCCAGGCGCACGACGCTGCCGTCCGCAAGCTCGATGCGGCCCGAGCCCTGCACCTGCAGGAAGAAAGCGTCGACCGGGTCGGTCACGTAGACCAGCGCCTTGGCGTCGAGCGCGGCCCGCCCGGCGTCGATGTCGGCGCGCGTCCAGTACGGCACGACGCGCCTGCCCTCGAGGCGCCCGCGCACCCGCTTGCCCCTGAGCTCGGGGTAGAGCTCGGCGAGGTCGACGGTGAGGAGATCTTCCGGCGGCGCGTACAGCGGTGTCGCGTAGGTCGCGCTGCGCGTCCAGGAGCCCGACAGCAGCGGCTCGTAGTAGCCGGTGACGAGGCCGCTGTCGCTGCCGTCGCTGCCCGATACGCGCCACGGCGTAAAATGGGTCTCGAAGAAGCTGCGCACCGCGGCGGCGTCCTGCGCATCGAAGCCGTTTGCAGCGGCGCAGACCGCGCTCCAGACCGCCCAGGCCGCGGGCCGGGTGGCGAGCGCCTTGCAGCTCTCGGCAAGGGCCGGCCAGGCCGCGGCCTGATCGTCGTCCTGCCACCCCGGCAGCGCAGCGAAGCTTGCGGGCGAATAGACGGCGTGCGGCGGCGGAGGCGGTCGCACCGCCGGCGGCGGCGTCGGCACGATCTGGCAGCCGGCGAGCGCGATCATCGCCGCCGTCGCCGATGCGCGCAGCAGGCGCAAGGCGACGGATGCGCGCGGGGACTGCGGACGAGGTGGCGACAATGGGCTGGATCTATTTCGAATCGCTGATTGCACTGTTCGTTCTGCTGGGAATCGTCTGGTGGACCATGGCCCCGTCGCGCAAGCGGCACGCGGACCCTTCCCGCCAGACCGATGCGCAACGCGACCCGGCGGCGCGGCGGGATGCCGACTGAGACCGCGGCGCAGCGGAGGCGTCCGGCCCGGTCGTCAGTGCAGGGTGCGCGGAATCGACAGCGTGAACGGAGGAATGGGGGCGTCGAACTCCGTGCCGTCCTCGGCCAGCATCTGATAGCTGCCTCGCATGGTGCCGACCGCGGTCGGGATGCTCGCGCCGCTCGTGTATTCGAAGCTCTCGCCGGGCTTGAGCACCGGCTGCTGGCCGACGACCCCGGGCCCCTTCACTTCCTGGACCCGGTTCTCGGCGTCGGTGATGATCCAGTGCCGGCTGACGAGCTGGGCGGCGACGCTCCCGGTGTTGGTGACGGTGATCGTGTACGCGAAGACGAAGTGATTCTTCGCGGGATCCGACTGGTCCTCGAGAAACGTGACCCTGGGTTGCACCGAGACCTGATAGCGGCTGTACTCCGGCATCGTCCGATTCCGTGCGCGCAACGCGCGCTTTTCTGAGATTATAGTCCCCCGATGAAACGCAACCTTCGCATCGCCCCGTCGCTGCTCTCCGCCGATTTCGCGCGCCTTGGAGAGGAGGTGCGCGCCGTCACGGCAGCGGGCGCCGACCTGCTGCATTTCGACGTGATGGACAACCATTACGTTCCCAACCTGACGGTCGGACCGCTGGTCTGCGCCGCGATCAAGCCGCACGCAACCCTGCCGATCGACGTGCACCTGATGGTGAAGCCGGTCGACCGGATCATCCCGGATTTCGCGCAGGCCGGGGCATCGATCATCAGCTTCCATCCCGAGGCCTCCGAGCACGTCGACCGCACGATCGGGCTGATCCACGACCAGGGCTGCA
>JBLMVY010000005.1:0-8415 GCA_050256935.1 Candidatus Levyibacteriota bacterium
TCCATCCCGACTACCCGGACACCGCGGAGCCGACCGAGGCGATGCTCTGCGAGCGCGCCCGCGATCCCAGGATCGTCGCGATCGGCGAAACGGGGCTCGATTACTACCGTCTCACTGGCGACCTCGAATGGCAGCGCCGGCGCTTTCGCGTCCACATCCGGGCGGCGCGCGAGTCCGGCCGGCCGCTGGTCATCCACACGCGCGCCGCTGCCGCCGACACCCTCGCGATCATGCGCGAGGAGCGCGCCGGTGAAGTCGGCGGCGTCATGCACTGCTTCACCGAGACCTGGGAGGTCGCGCAGGCGGCGCTGGATCTCGGATTCCACATCTCGTTCTCGGGGATCGTGACTTTCAGGAACGCCGCGGCGCTGAAGGACGTCGCGACGCGGGTTCCACTCGATCGCATGCTGATCGAGACCGACAGCCCCTACCTCGCGCCGGTCCCGCATCGCGGCAAGCGCAACCAGCCCGCATGGGTGCGCCACGTCGCCGAGGAGATCGCGCGGCTGCGCGGCATGCCGCTGGAGGCGGTCGCGGCGGCGACCACCGCGAACTTCTTCCGCCTGTTCAGGATCACCGACCATGCGCATTGACCGCCGCATCCGGGGCGCGGTCCTCGGCCTCGCGCTTTTCGCCATCTCGCTGTCCGCCGCAGGCGCGGCGCTGCTCGACGACCTGATCGCTGCCGTGAGCAACGACCGTGTCGGCGAGGTCCAGGCATTGCTGGCCCGCGGCATGGATCCGGACTCGGTCGATCGCCGCGGCGAGCCGATGCTTTGCATCGCCGCCCGCCACGGTTACGTCGCGACGGCGAACGCGCTGCTCGCCGCGCACGCCAAGGTCGACCTGCCCAACGCCCAGGGCGACACGCCGCTGATGCTCGCCTCGCTCGCGGGAAGCCTCGAGACGGTGCAGGCGCTGCACGCGCATGGCGCCGCGGTCAATCGCAAGGGCTGGACGCCGCTGATCTACGCGGCGACGGGCGGACACGACGCGATCGTGTCGTTCCTGATCGCGCATGCCGCCAACATCGATGCGACGTCCCCGAACGGCACGACGGCGCTGATGATGGCGATCCGCCAGCATCACCCGGAGACGGCGCGCCTGCTGATCCGCGAAGGCGCCGACGTCAACCATCGCAATGACGACGGCGCAAGCCCGCTCTCATGGGCGCAGCGCGGCAACGAGACCGAGATCGAGCAGGATCTGCGCCGCGCGGGAGCGCGCGACTGACGGCGCCGGAAACGGCGCGTCCTAGGGCAGGATGTCGCTGGGGAAGGCGGCGCCGCCCGCGTCGGGCCGCGCCACGGAGGCCGAATTCGACGGAGGATCCGCGGCGGCGGCGGACGCCGGGTCGGGGCCCGTGGTGCCGGCGATCGCCGGCGAGACGATCGACGGCATCAGCGACGGAAGGACGCCCACCAGCCTGCGTGCGCCGTCGTAGCGCTTCCTCCAGTACGACGACGACAGCTGCGCGACGCCGACTTCGCCTCCCTTCGACGGCGCATGGATGAACTGCCCGTCGCCGAGATAGATGCCGACGTGGGAGTACGCCGAGCGTCGGGTGTTGAAGAACACGAGATCGCCGGGGACGAGCTCGGAGCGGGGCACCTTGGCGCCGATCCGCGCCAGCTCGTGCGCGGTGCGCGGCAGCGTGACCCCGGTGGTCTGCTGGAACACGTAGCGGATGAGGCCGCTGCAATCGAGGCCGCGGTCCGGGGTGTCGCCGCCGTAGCGGTAGTCGACGCCCACCAGGGACAGGGCGTACACCGCGACTTCCTGCGCACCTTCGAGCACCCGCGTGGCGGCCGCGCCCAGCGACGCCCGCGCCGCTTCGCCGAACGACCGCCGGGCTGCGTGGCCGGCGGCGAGGCTCGCCGTGCCATGGGTGACGAGCAGTGCCAGCGCGACCGCGGCGAGCGGACGCGATGCGCGCCGCAGGCGGGCGGGGAGCGGCAGCGGAAGGCGGGTCTCGCGCGGCGGATGCACGGCGCGATTGTCCATGATTTCGGCGCTAGCGCAAACCGCGCCTGCGCTCGGCCGCGCGCCGGCGGGCGAGCTTGGGGTCGCAGACGAGGGGCCGCGTGAGCTCGACGCGGTCGCCGTCGGCCAGCGGCGAATTCGCGTCGACGCGCTTGCCGAAGATCGCACAGGCGATGTTCGTGGCCGGCTCCCCGATCCGCTCGAGCAGTCCCGAGCGCGCGACCGCGTCGGCAACGCGGGCGCCTTCGTCGAGCACCACGTCGACCAGGGCTTGGACGCCGGGACCGGCGTAGGCCACCTGGATCCTCATCGCGGGACCAGGGGGGCGCCGAGGTGCAGGGCGTCGGCGCGCCTGACGAACGCGTCGATGAAGGTGTTCGCGATGTGGCTGAACACCGGACCGACGACGCGCTCGAGCAGATGGGTCGTGAATTCGTAGGCCAGCTCGAACTCGACCTTGCAGCCGTGCTCCGAAAGCGCATTGAACCGCCATTCGCCGTGCAGGTGGCGGAACGGGCCGTCCTTCAGCGTGACCACGATCGACTGCGCGGGCGTGTTCAGGTTGGCCGTCGTGAAGTGCGCGCGCACGCCGTGGTAGTCGATGTCGATCCTGGCGGTCTTGCGGTCCCCGTCTTGCTCCAGGACGTGGACGCCGGCGCACCAGGGCAGGAACTGGGGATAGAGCTCGACCGCGTCGACGAGCTCGAACATGCGCGCCGCGGCATAGGGCACCAGGACGCTCTTGCTGACGCGCTGCATCGCTATCGTGACGCGGCGCCGCGCGCGGTGCGCGGCAGGCTGCGACCCGGGACGCGTGGGGGCGCCGCGCTGCGAAGCGCAGATGCGCCGCGCGTAGAATGCGCGGACGACCGCGGGCGGGCAGGCGCGGACACCATCGGGCGCGTCATGAGCATCGTCGAGAATCGCAAGGCATTTCACGACTATTTTATCGAGGAACGGTTCGAGGCCGGAATCGCGCTCGAAGGCTGGGAAGTGAAGGCGATCCGCGCGGGCAGGGCGAACATCAAGGAAGCCTACGTCGTCGTGAAGAACGGCGAGCTGATGCTGATCGGCGCGCACGTGTCGCCGCTCGCGACCGCGTCGACCCACGTCCACCCCGATCCCACGCGCACGCGGCGGCTGCTGATGCACCGCGAGGAGATCAACCGTCTGATCGGCAAGGTCGAGCGCGCCGGCTACACGCTGACGCCACTCGACCTCCACTACAAGAACGGCCGCGTCAAGCTCGCCCTGGGTCTCGCCAAGGGCAAGAAGCAGCACGACAAGCGCGCGACGATCAAGGAGCGCGAATGGAACCGCGAGCAGCAGCGGCTCCTGCGCAGCCGGGGCTGACATCGTCGGCGAGGGCGCGCGCGGCCGTCACGCCGCTGCGCACCGCCGCCTCGAGGGTCGCGGGCAGCTCGTCGAAGGTGTAGTCGCCGGCGAGGTACACGCGCCCGGCGAGGCGCCCGCAGCGCACGCGCGAGAGGCCGGGCACGCAGGCATAGGTGGCGCGCCGCTCCTCGATCACCTGCGACCAGCACAGCGCGGGCAGTCCGGGACTCGAGCGCCGCAGCTGGGCGTCGACCGCCCGCACCAGCGCGGGATGGGCGAGGTCGCCGTGCGGCCCGCTGGCGCTGATGACCACCGCGAGGAGCGCGCGCGGGTTGCCGGGCGCGGCGGCCGCGCCTGCGGCTGCGGCGCGGTCGAGGATGTCCGAGCGGTCGAACACCCACTGGCCGGGAGCATCGTCGAGGCGAACGAGGCCGCGGGGCAGCGCGTACGCCGCGGCATAGCCGAGGTAGATCGTCGTGATCGGCTCGTAGGACAGTCGGCGCGCGTCCTGCAGGGCGGCGGCGAGTGCGGGGCTGTCCTGCGCGAGCGTCGGCGCGAAGGCGCGGTGCAGCTGGTGCGGCCCGACTGCCACGATCGCGGCGCGCACCCGCGTTCGCCTGCCGCGCACGGCGATGTCGACGCCGCTGCCCGGGTCCCCGAGCCCGGCGATGCTTGCGCTGGCCGACACGTGGACCGCGTGCCCGCGCGCGGCCAGCCAGCGTGCCGCGGGCTCGGGAAGCGCCTGCGCCAGATCGCTGCAGGGCGTGACGATGCGCGCGGCGGCCGCATTCGCGTCGAACGCCGCCGCAAGGACGTTGGCGAACACCTGCGCCGATGCCTGCGCCGGCGGCGTGTTGAGGGCAGCGAGGCACAGCGGCTCCCACAGGTTCGCGCGCGCGCGGGGCGGAAGCGGCGCCAGCATCCGCGACACCGTGGCGCCCGGCGGGACGCGGAACCCTGCGCGCCGCAGCCGTGCGAACCAGCGCAGCGTCGCGAGGCGCTCGGTGATCGACAGGCCCGACGCGGTCAGCAAGCCCAGCGCCAGACCGTAGGGCGCGGGCAGCGGACGCGCGGTCAGCGCCAGGGCGTTGCGCTGGTCCTTTCCCAGCGGGCGCATCGACAGCAGCGACTGCGGCCACGCGGGGCCGTCGGCATCGGCGCGCAGCATATCGGCGATCGCCAGCGTCTGCGTGTAGGCGCCGAGCAGGAGGTGCTGGCCGTTGTCCAGCGGCAGGCCGTTGCGCAGCACGCGCCGCGCGCGTCCGCCCAGCACCGGCGCCGACTCGTAGAGGACGACGCGCAAGCCGCGGCGCGCGAGCTCGACGGCGGCGGCGCACCCGGCCCAGCCGCCGCCGATCACGGCGACCGGGTCGTCCAAGCAGTCCTCGTCGCGATCCACAGCTTGCGCAACGGCGTGAGCGCGATGCGACGGTCGAGCACGCGGTAGCCGTCGCGCTCGATCTCGTCGAGCAGGGTCCTGTAGATGGCCGCCATCGCGAGGCCGGCGCGCTGGGCGCGGCGGTCGCGGGGCGGCAGGGTGGAAAGGGCGCGGTCGTACCAGTCGCGCGCGCGCGCGACCTGCGTCTGCATCAGGGCGGCGAACTGCGGCGATGCCCGGCAGCGCAGCACGTCCGAGGGCGCGACACCGAAGCGCGCGAGCTCGTCCAGCGGCAGGTAGATGCGCCCGCGACGCGCGTCCTCCCCGACATCGCGGATGATGTTGGTCAGCTGGAAAGCGATGCCGAGGTCCCGCGCATAGTCGCGCGTCGCCGGATCGTCGTAGCCGAAGATCTCGGCCGACATCACGCCGACCACGCCGGCGACGCGATGGCAGTAAGTCTCGAGGGCGGCGAAGTCGGGGTAGCGGACCTGGTCGAGGTCCATCTCCATGCCGTCGATCACCGTCTGCAGCAGCGCCTGGGGCAGCGGGAAGCGCCGGTTGCTCGCCGCCAGCGCCTGCGTGACCGGATGGGAGGGCACGCCTTCGTAGACTGTCGCGATCTCCGCTCGCCACCAGGCGAGCTTCGCCCGCGCGACCCCGGGATCGGAGACCTCGTCGACGACGTCGTCGACCTCGCGACAGAACGAATAGAGGGCGGTGATTGCCCGTCGCCGGTCCGGCGGCAGCAGTCGGAA
Source organism: Candidatus Levyibacteriota bacterium (assembly GCA_050256935.1). Lineage (GTDB taxonomy): Bacteria > Pseudomonadota > Gammaproteobacteria > Burkholderiales > Casimicrobiaceae > VBCG01. The sequence continues at coordinate 5,455 of JBLMVY010000005.1, forward strand.
GCTGTAGTGGAAGCTCGAGCCGCTCTGCGCGGCCTTGCGCGCGCAGTACTCGTCCGGCGTCATGACGAGGGCGCCATGCCGCTGCGGCGCGGCACGAGCGTCCGGCCCGCGACCACGATCCAGTCGCGAAGACCCAGGCGGGGACGGTGCAGGAAGACGTCGCCGCCGACGGCGTCGATGCGATCGAGTACGCGCGTTCCGCCGGCGATGACGGCGGAGAGCTCGATCGCGGCCCGCCACGGCAGCCGGCCGACCAGCGGCCGGCCGGCTTCGAACATCGCCCGGGTGCGCTGGGTCTCGAAGCGCATCAGGCGGGTCCAGCGCTCGTCGCGCATGCCGCTGCCGATCTGCGACTCGTTCACGCCGAAGCTGCGCAGGTCCTCGAGCGGAATGTAGACACGGCCCTTGCGCCAGTCGATCGCGACGTCCTGCCAGAAGTTGGCGAGCTGGAGAGCGGTGCAGATCGCGTCGCTGGCGCGCCGATTCGCGTCGTCGTCGCGCCCGTAGAGGGCGAGCATCAGCCGCCCCACGGGGTTGGCGGAGCGGCGGCAGTAATCGGCCAGGGCGTCGAAACCGGCGTAGCGCGTCACGCTGACGTCCTGCGCGAACGCCGACAGCAGGTCGCGCAGCGGGGACAGCGGAAGCCGGTGCTCGCGCAGCGCGGCCGCGAGCGCGGCGAACATGGGGTCCGCGGGCGTCTCGCCGCGCTCGATGGCGTCGAGCTCCTGCGAAAAGCGGGCCAGGGCGGCGAGCCTCGCCTCGGGCGGCGCATCGCCTTCGTCGGCGATGTCGTCGGCCGCGCGGGCGAAGCGATAGATGGCGACGACGGCGCGGCGCAGGCGTCGCGGCAGCAGCGCGGATGCGACCGGAAAGTTCTCGTAGTGACCGACCGACAAGCCAGTGTCTCCGTGGATGGCGCGGATCGCGGCGCAACGCGCGCGCCGATGCCGCGCAGGCGCGGCGTCGTCCGGTTTGGCAGGGTTTACGCCCGTCGGCTATACTAGCCGATTCGGCGAAACCGCTCGGATCGGCCATCGCGGCGACCGCGGGCAAGCCGACGGGCGACGCGGCGGCCGGGTTCGGGCTGCCGCTGCAATCCGCGTCCCGGCGCCGGGCGCCCGGCGTCGAACGCCGCGGGCACCTGGCCGCGCCTCGGCTGCGAAAGTGGCGGAACTGGTAGACGCACCAGCCTTAGGAGCTGGCGGGGCAGCCCGTGGGGGTTCGAGTCCCCCCTTTCGCACCATCGATTCCATCCAGCAAGGATTCCTGTCGCATGCAGAACACACTCGAAACGTTGGGCGGACTGGAGCGGCGCCTGAACGTCGCGGTCCCGCTCGTCGACATCGAAGGCGAGGTCCGGAAGCGCCTGTCGCGACTCGCCAGGACGGCGAAGCTCGCAGGTTTCCGCCCGGGCAAGGTTCCGATGAAGCTGCTCGAGCAGCAATACGGTGCGCAGCTTCGCTCCGACGTCATCTCCGAGGCCGTGCAGTCGAGCTTCGACGATGCCGTGCGCGCGCAGAAGCTGCGGGTCGCGGGCATGCCGCGCATCGAGCCGAAGACGGCCGCAGCCCAGGCTGCGGATGCGCTGGAGTTCTCGGCGGTGTTCGAGGTCTATCCCGAGGTCGAGATCGGCGACGCGGCCAGGATCTCGATCCGGCGTCCGCAGGTCGAGGTGACCGCGGAGGACGTCGACCGTACGCTCGAGGTGCTGCGCAGGCAGCGGACCACGTACTCCCCGGTGGCCCGCGAGGCCGCGGCCGGGGATCGCGTCCGCGTCGATTTCACCGGGACGATCGACGGCGTCGAATTCGCCGGCGGCCAGGCGAAGGATTTTCCGATCGTCCTCGGCGAGGGACGCATGCTTCCCGAATTCGAGGCGGCCGTCACCGGCATGAAGGCAGGCGAGGGCAAGACCTTTTCGCTCACGTTCCCGGCGGACTACCACGGCCACGACGTCGCGGGGAAGACCGCGCAGTTCGCGCTGACGGCGGCCGAGGTCGCCGAGCCGAAGGTCCCCGCGCTCGACGGCGAGTTCGCGAAGGGATTCGGCATTCCGAGCGGCGACATCGCCGACCTGCGCCGCGAAATCGAGTCCAACCTCAAGCTCGAGCTCAAGCGCAAGGTGACCTCGATCGTGAAGGAGCAGGCGCTCAAGGGCCTGCGCGAGCAGGGCAAGTTCGAGGTGCCGAAGTCGCTGATCGAGGCCGAGGCGCGCAACCTGCGCGAGCGCATGGTCGCCAACCTCAGGCAGCAGCCCGGCGCGAGACCCGAGGACCTCGGGATCGGGGCCGACGTGTTCCGGCCGCAGGCCGAGGAGCGCGTGGCGCTCGGCCTGCTGATCGCCGAGCTGGTCAGGCGCGAGGATCTGCACGCCAAGCCCGAGCAGGTGAAGGCGCTGGTGCAGGAGCAGGCGCAGACCTACGAGCAGCCGGAAGCCGTCGTGCGCTGGCATTACGAAAAGCCCGAGCGCCTCGCCGACTTCGAGGCGGTCGCGCTGGAGCAGAACGTCGTCGACTGGGTGCTGGCGCGGGCGCAGGTGACCGACGAGCCCACGACCTTCGAAGCGGTGATGGGACCGCGCAGCGGCGCCTGACGATGCGCCACGACGGCCGTCGGCGCGCGGTGGCGGCCCGGCTGCCGGCTGGCGCTTGACGGCCGCGGTGCAAGGACCCATCTTGATGCCGTGGGCCGCCCGGCAGGCGCCGGGCATCGACGCCGGTCCCTCCGGAGCGCTGCGCTCCGGTTCCCGCGGTCCACGATCCGATTCCGAAACGAGGAACGAACTGCAATGGAAGAACCCAGAGGCCTAGGCCTGATCCCGATGGTGATCGAGCAGAGCGGACGCGGCGAGCGTGCGTACGACATCTACTCGCGCCTGCTGAAAGAGCGCGTGGTGTTCCTGGTCGGGCCCGTCAACGACGCGACGGCGAACCTGGTCGTCGCGCAGATGCTGTTCCTCGA
>JBLMVY010000006.1:0-3106 GCA_050256935.1 Candidatus Levyibacteriota bacterium
GCTACGGCCTTCCCGCGTTCAACGTCAACAACCTCGAGCAGGTCCAGGCGATCATGTCCGCCGCCGCGGAGACGAACAGCCCGGTGATCATGCAGGCGTCGGCGGGCGCGCGCAAATACGCCGGCGAGGCCTTCCTCCACCATCTGATCGAAGCCGCGGTCGAGACCTACCCGGCGATCCCGATCGTCATGCACCAGGACCATGGGCAATCCCCGGCCGTCTGCGAGTCGGCGATCAAGCTCGGCTTCTCGTCGGTCATGATGGACGGCTCGCTCAAGGAAGACGGCAAGACCATCGCCGACTACGACTACAACAAGGGCGTCACCCGGCGCGTCGTCGAGGCGGCCCATGCGCTGGGCGTCACCGTCGAGGGCGAGCTCGGCTGCCTGGGCTCGCTGGAGACGATGAAAGGCGACAAGGAGGACGGCCACGGCGCGGAAGGGACGATGACCCGCGAGATGCTGCTGACCGATCCCGACCAGGCGGCGGACTTCGTCAACGCCACGCAGCTCGATGCGCTGGCGATCGCAATCGGCACCTCGCACGGCGCCTACAAGTTCTCGCGCAAGCCGACCGGCGACATCCTCGCGATCGACCGGATCAAGGCGATCCACCGGCGCATCCCCAACACCCATCTGGTGATGCACGGCAGCTCGTCGGTGCCCCAGGACCTGCTGGCCGAGATCCGGCAGTTCGGCGGCGAGATGAAGGAGACCTACGGCGTGCCGGTCGAGGAGATCCAGGAAGGGATCAAGCACGGCGTGCGCAAGGTGAACATCGACACCGACATCCGGCTGGCGATGACGGCAGCGATCCGGCGCTTCCTTGCCGAGAACAAGTCGAAGTTCGATCCGCGCGAATACCTGAAGCCCGCGATGGCCGCAGCCAAGGCGATCTGCAAGGAGCGCTACGAGCAGTTCGGCTGCGCCGGCATGGCCTCGAAGATCAAGGCCGTGCCCCTCGATGCGATGGCCGAGCGCTACCGCAAGGGCGAGCTCAAGCAGATCGTCAACTGAACGGACGCGTCCCCGCGTCGACGGTCCCGTAGTCGATCGTCGTCCTGTCGCTGCCCGACGGAGACGTCCACCGATGGCCACCGCAGGTCGCTCGTGCCCTGCCTGCGGTGCAATCGCTGCGACACGCTTCTGCCCGGCCTGCGGGCAGCGCCTGGTCGCGGAAACCGACGGATCCGCGCGCGGGCTGGCGCCGCTGCCCTTCGCCACATCGTTGCCGGCCCGCCTGCTGGCGAGCCTGCGTGCGCTGGCGGCACCGCCGGGCCGGCTGACCGCGGAATGGCTGCGCGGTCGGCAAACGCCCTACCTGGCACCGTTGACCCTGTTCCTGTGGGTCAACGTTGCCTTCTTCGTCGTCCAATCCGCGAGCGGCCTGTCCGTCCTGGCGTGGCCGCTGCGCGCGCATCTCGCGCAAAGCCACTTCGGCGAACTCGACAGGATGATGCTGGCCAGGTTCCGCCCCGGAACCACTGCCGGCTACCCGTCGGTCTTCGACCCGCTCGAATCCGTCCATGCCAAGTCGATGGTGATCCTGATGGTGCCGGCGTTCGCGCTGCTGCTCCAGTTGCTGCTGCGGGACCGGCGAATCCGCTTCCGGGATTGCAACAGCTTCGCCCTGAACCTCTACGCCTACGCCCTGATCTGGCTCTGCGCCCTGTTTCCCGTCGCCGCGATCGTGATCCGGATCCTGTTCCTGATCGGCGCTCACGTGGTTCCGGCCGACGCCGATCTCGCGATCTCGGCGCTGGAGGCCATCGGGATCGGCTGGTACCTGGCGATCGCGCTCGAAACGGTCTGGAACCTGCCTCGATGGCGCAGCCTGGCATCGACGCTGCTGCTCGTCCTCGCCATGGGCCTGCTGCTGCAGCCGTACCACTTCGCGGTATTCGTCGCGACGATGTTCGCGACCTAGCAGCCCCGCTCTGGCCGGCGGCGGGGGACTTCGGCGGGCAAAAAAAGGCCCCGGCAGGATCGCCGGGGCCTCGTCTGGCAGATGTCGCGGCAGGGCCGCGGGCGCTATCCCGTCCGCTTCGCCGGCCGGTGTCCCGAGTCGACGTGCAGGTCGACGCCCTTGGTCTCGTAGAGGAACAGGAAGCCGATGATCGCCGTCATCAGCGCGACGATGATCGGATACCACAGGCCGTAGTAGATGTTGCCGTAGGCCGCGGCCAGCGCGGTGGCGACCAGCGGCAGCATGCCGCCGAACCAGCCGTTGCCGATGTGATACGGCAGCGACATCGACGTGTAGCGGATGCGGGTCGGGAACAGCTCGACCAGGTACGCCGCCATCGGCCCGTAGACCATCGTGACGTAAATCAGCATGATCCAGAGGATCAGCAGCGCCATCGGCCAGTTGATCGCGTTCTTGTCGGCGGACGCCGGATACTTGAGGTCGGCCAGCGCCTTCTTCAGCGCCGGCTCGTCGTAGCCCTTGATCTCGGTGTTGCCGATCTTGGTGATCACCGTGTCGGGCGAATCGGCCGGAAGCTGGGCGAACGAGAACGACAGCCCGGACTTGGTCAGGAAATCCTCGGTCCGGTCGCAGGGCGAGAACTTGGACCACGGACCGACGAAGATGTGGAAGTTGCAGTCGCGCGCCTGGACCGAGATCGGGTTCGCCTGCTGGAACGACTCCAGCGCCGGGTTCACGTAGTGCGTCAGCGCCTTGAACAGCGGGAAGAAGGTCAGCGCGGCGATCAGGCATCCGGCCAGGATGATCTTCAGGCGGCCGATGCGGTCCGACAGCCAGCCGAAGAAGATGAAGAACGGCGTGCCGAGCAGCAGCGCGATCCCGATCATCGTGTACGCGCTCACCCCGTCGACCTTGAGGGTGATGGTCAGGAAGAACAGCGCATAGAACTGCCCCGTGTACCACACGACGCCCTGGCCGGCGGTCGCGCCCAGCAGCGCGAGCAGCACGTACTTGTTGTTCGGATACTTGAGGAAGCTGTCGGCCAACGGCGACTTGGAGCCCTTGCCCTCCGCCTTCATCCGCTGGAACACCGGCGATTCGTTGAGCTTCAGCCGGATGTAGATCGAGAAGATCAGCAGGATCAGCGACACCAGGAACGGAATGCGCCAGCCCCATTCGG
>JBLMVY010000007.1:0-15101 GCA_050256935.1 Candidatus Levyibacteriota bacterium
CGAAAAAAAGCCCCGCTACGGCGGGGCTTTTTGCTGGGGCGGAGGTTCCGGCGGACTACTTGCCGGGCGCCGGCTTGCCGTCGCCGAAGGCCTTCTCGAGGGCCTTGGTCGCGTCGTCCTGCTCGCTTCCCCCCGGTGCCGGTGCCGGGGCGGCTTCGCCCTGCGGCGCCGGCGCCGCTCCCGCGGCATCCGGGCTGCCCGATCCCTTGGTGCCGAACGCTTCCTCGAGCGCCTTCTCCGCGCGCTCCTGCTCGCTGGCCCCGCCCTTGCCGCCGCCCTTGCTCCCCGGCAGCACGATCTGCCCCTCCTCGGGGACGATGATCTGGATCTTGTTGAGGTCGACCTTCTTCTCACCCGCCTTGTAGACCATCACCATCTGCGGGAAGGAGATCACCAGCCCGATCATGATGATCTGGATGAGCACGAAGGGCACCGCGCCCCAGTAGATCTGGCCGGTGGTGATTCCCTTGGTGAGCTTCCTGGTGACGCGATCGACGTAGTCCTTGGCCGGCGCGACGCTGCGCAGGTAGAACAGCGCGAACCCGAACGGCGGATGCATGAACGACGTCTGCATGTTGACACCCAGCAGCACGCCGAACCAGATCAGGTCGATGCCCAGCTTGTCGGCGACCGGACCGACCAGGGGGATGATGATGAACGACAGCTCGAAGAAATCCAGGAAGAACGCGAGGACGAAGATCAGGATGTTGACGACGATCAGGAAACCGAGCTGGCCGCCGGGGAGGCTGGTCAGCAGGTTCTCGACCCACACGTGGCCGTTTACGCCATAGAACGTCAGGCTGAACACCCGCGCACCGACGAGGATGAAGACGACGAAGGTCGACAGCTTGGCCGTGGTGTCCATCGCCTGCGTCAGCAGCTTGAACGACAGCCGGCGCCGCGCCAGCGCCATGATCAGGGCGCCGGTCGCGCCCATGGCGCCGCCTTCGGTCGGCGTCGCGACGCCGAGGAAGATCGTGCCCAGCACGAGGAAGATCAGGGCCAGCGGCGGGATCAGCACGAACACGACACGCTCGGCGATCCGCGACAGCAGGTTGAGCTTGAGCAGGCGATTGATGACGGCCGCGAAGAATGCGACCGCGGTGCCGACCGAGGTCGCGATCACCAGGGTCTCGTCGAGGGCCCGGTCCGCCATCTCGCGCTTGGCGTAGGCCACCGCAGAGACGGCGGCCAGGATGACCAGCAGGATCAGCGAGCGGACGCCGCTGCTGCCGTCGGGCTGGCGCAGCGTGCGCGCCTCGGGCGGGAGCGCGGGCGCCCAGTCGGGCTTGACGATCGTCGTGCCTAGGACATACAGCGCGTAGATGCCGGCGAGGACGATGCCCGGGATGAACGCGCCGGCATACATGTCGCCGACCGAGCGGCCGAGCTGGTCGGCCATGATGATCAGGACCAGCGACGGCGGGATGATCTGCGCCAGCGTGCCCGAGGCGGCGATGACGCCGCTTGCGACCCGCCGGTCGTAGCCGTAGCGCAGCATGATCGGCAGCGAGATCAGTCCCATCGAGATGACGCTGGCGGCGACGACGCCGGTGGTCGCAGCCAGCAGCGCGCCGACGAAGATCACCGCATAGGCGAGGCCGCCGCGCAGCGGTCCGAACAGCTGGCCGATGGTGTCGAGCAGGTCCTCGGCCATGCCCGAGCGCTCGAGTATCAGCCCCATGAAGGTGAAGAAAGGCACGGCGAGCAGCGTGTCGTTGGACATCACCCCGAACACCCGCTCCGGCAGCGCCTGGAACAGCGTCCAGTCGAGCAGGCCGAGCTTGATGCCCACGAGGCCGAAGAAGATGCCGACCGCGCCCAGCGAGAACGCGACCGGGAAGCCGATCAGCAGCGCGACGATGAGCCCGCCGAACATCAGCGGGGCGATGTTGGCGGTGATCCAGGCGGTCATGCGTCACCCCGGGCGTCGGCGTCGACGTTGTCGCTGCGCTGGCGGGCGATCTCCTCGGCGAGCTCCTCCTCCGCCGACTTGCCCGCGTGCCTCTCGAGAGGGTTGGGCGCGCGCCCGGCGAGGAAAGCCAGGCGCTTGATCAGCTCGGAGATGCCCTGGACGATCAGCAGCGCGAAGCCGACCGGCACCATCAGGCGGGCCGGCCAGACGATCAGGCCGCCGGCATTGGTCGACACCTCGTTGCGGACGTACGAATCGACGAACACCGGCCAGCCCAGCCACATGATGATCACCGACATCGGGAACAGGAACAGGATGATGCCGAAGACGTCGATCCAGTTCTGGGTGCGCGCCGAGAATCTGCCGGCGATGATGTCGATGCGCACGTGCTCGTTGCGCAGCAGCGTGTAGCCCGCGCCGAAGAGGAAGATCACCGAGAACAGGTACCACTGGATCTCGAGGTAGGCGTTCGAGCTGTAGTTGAACGCCTTGCGCACCGTTGCATTGGCTGCGCTGATCAGCACGACGGCCAGGATCAGCCAGTAGACGATGCGTCCGACGCGCTCGGTGACGGCGTCGATGGCGCGCGAGAGCGCGAGCAGGGCGTTCACGGTTCCTCCCACAGGTGTTCGGCGCCTTCGGCGAGGCGCCCGATGCTTGAGACCCGGTCGTCCGGACGGGGCCCCGGCGACGGACGGCGAATTATAGGCGATCGGGGCGCGCGCAAGCGCCCCGGGCGCCGGGATTTCGGCACGCTCCGGCCGGCGATTTGCCCGGGCCACGGCGGGCGATTTGCCCGGGCCCGGCCGGATTCCGGGTGCAGGATGCTAAAATCGCCGCTTTTCCGGTCGACGATTCTCCCGCCATGTTCAGCCGCTCAACCGTGTTGGCGCAGTCGGATCCCGAACTCTGGCAGGCGATCATCGGCGAGAACCGGCGCCAGGAAGAGCACGTCGAGCTCATCGCCTCGGAGAACTATGCGAGCCCTGCCGTCATGGCGGCGCAAGGCTCGCAACTCACCAACAAGTACGCCGAGGGCTACCCGGGCAAGCGCTACTACGGCGGCTGCGATTTCGTCGATATCGCCGAGCAGCTGGCCATCGACCGGGTCAAGAAGCTGTTTCACGCCGAAGCGGCCAACGTGCAGCCCCATTCCGGTGCGCAGGCCAACCAGGCGGTCTTCTTCGCGACGCTTTCCCCCGGCGACACGATCCTCGGCATGAGCCTGCCCCATGGCGGGCACCTGACCCACGGCTCGCCGGTCAACATGTCGGGCAAGTGGTTCAAGGTCGCCGCCTACGGCCTCGACCCCGACACCGAGCTGATCGACTACGACGCGGCGGAGCGGCTCGCCGACGAGCATCGCCCCAAGCTGATCATCGCCGGGGCGTCCGCGTATTCGCGTGTCATCGACTGGAAGCGCTTTCGCAGCATCGCCGACCATGTGGGGGCGCTGCTCATGGTCGACATGGCCCATTACGCCGGCCTCATCGCCGCGGGTGTGTACCCCAGCCCGGTGGGCATCGCCGATTTCGCGACCAGCACGACCCACAAGACCCTGCGCGGACCGCGCGGCGGCTTCGTGCTGACGCAGGAAGCGCACGCCAAGGCGATCAATTCCGCGGTGTTTCCCGGACTCCAGGGCGGGCCGCTGATGCATGTCGTCGCCGCCAAGGCGGTCGCCTTCGGCGAAGCCCTGACGCTGGACTTCAGGATCTACCAGGAGCGCGTCCTCGAGAACGCCCGAGTGCTCGCCAAGGTGCTGCAGGAGCGCGGCCTGCGCATCGTGTCGGGGGGGACCGATTCGCACCTGTTCCTGGTCGACCTGCGCTCCAAGAAGGTGACCGGCAAGGACGCGGAGGCTGCGCTGTCGCGCGCCCACATCACCGTCAACAAGAACGCGATCCCGAACGACCCCGAGAAGCCCTTCGTCACCTCCGGCATCCGCATCGGCAGTCCCGCCGTCACCACCCGCGGCTTCGGCGAGATCGAATGCGAGGAACTCGGCCACCTGATCGCCGACGTGCTCGATGCACCCGGCGACGACGCGGTCACCGCCCGGGTTCGCGGCGCCCTTGCCGCGATGACTCGCAGGTTTCCGGTCTATCGGCCGTGATCTGCGGGATGCCGCCGCGACTGCAGGGGACGGGCCCGAGGTCCCGCGGGTCCGGGCGGGGGTCCCCATGAAATGCCCGTTCTGCGGCAGCGATGAAACGCAGGTGATCGATTCGCGGGTCTCCGAGGCCGGCGACTCGATACGCCGCCGCCGCCGCTGCACCGGATGCCAGAAGCGCTTCACCACCTACGAGACCGCGGAGCTGCGGCTGCCGCAGGTCGTCAAGACCAACGGCAACCGCGCCGATTTCGACCGCAACCGCCTGCGCGTCGGATTCGCGCGCGCCCTGCACAAGCGGCCGGTGCCCACCGAGTACGTCGACGCGGCGATCGAGCGCATCGTGCAGAAGGTCCTGTCGCTGGGCGAGCGCGAAATTCCCTCCCGGCAGCTGGGCGAGATGGTGATGGAGGAGCTCTACAAGCTCGACAAGGTCGCCTACATACGCTTCGCGTCGGTCTATCGCTCGTTCCAGGACGCGTCGGATTTCCGCGATGCGCTGAAGGAAGTCGAGGCGCTGCCGGTCCCGCGCAAGGCCGCGCGACGGCCGGCGTGACGGGGACTGCGTTCTCGAACGACGATCGCGCCCACATGGCGCGCGCGCTCGCGCTGGCCGCGCGCGGGCTCTACACCACCACGCCCAATCCACGCGTCGGCTGCGTGATCGTCCGCGACGGGCATGCGCTGGGCGAGGGCTGGCACGTCCGGGCCGGGGAAGCCCATGCGGAAATCGCCGCGCTCGCGGACGCGCGCTCGCGCGGGCACGATGTCCGCGGCGCGACGCTCTACGTGACCCTCTCCCCCTGCAATACCCACGGCAGGACGCCGCCTTGCGTCGATGCGATCATCCCCGCGGGCATTGCGCGCGTCGTCGCGGCGATGCGCGATCCGGGCTCGGTGCAGGCCGATGGCCTGGCACGGCTTTCCGCCGCCGGCATCGCCGTCGACGTCGGATTGCTGGAGGGCGAGGCGCGGGAGCTCAATTGTGGTTTCGTGTCGCGCATCACGCGCGGTCGGCCCTGGGTGCGCAGCAAGATCGCCGCGAGCCTCGACGGTCGCACCGCACTGGCGACCGGGGAGAGCCGGTGGATCACCGGCGCTGCCGCGCGCGACGACGGGCATGCGTGGCGGGCCCGCGCCTGCGCGATCCTGACCGGGGTCGGCACGGTGCTGCACGACGACCCGCAGCTCAACGTGCGTGCGGTCGCGACGACGCGGCAGCCGCTGAAGGTGATCGTCGACCGCAACGCCGACGTTCCGCCGGGTGCCCGCATCCTCGAGGGCGCGCCGGCGCTGATCGTCACCGCCGGTGCGCGCAATCCGGCCTGGCGCGTCGACGCCGAGGTGCTGGCGCTTCCCGATCCCGACGGGCGCGTCGACCTCCCTGCGCTGATGCGCGAGCTCGCGCAGCGTGGCATCAACGAGGTCCACGTCGAGGCGGGGGCCAAGCTCAACGGGGCGCTGCTGCGGGCGGGGCTGATCGACGAGCTCCTCGTCTATGTCGCCGGAACGCTGATCGGCGATCCGGCGCGCGGGATGTTCGAGCTTCCCGAGCCGCTGACCGCGCTCGCGGCGCGCACCCGGCTGCAATGGCGCTCGATCGAGCGCGTCGGCGAGGATCTGCGCATCGTCGCGCGCGTCGCAGGCAAGGAGGCGACCTGATGTTCACCGGCATCGTCCAGGCGGTCGGCCACGTCGCAGCGCTGGAACCGGCGCCCGACGGCGCGCGCCTGCGCGTCGCGGCGCGCGGACTCGACCTTGGCGACGTCCGCGTCGGCGACAGCATCGCCGTCGGCGGATGCTGCCTGACGGTGGTCGCCATCGCCGGCGATCTGCTCGATTTCGACGTCTCGGCCGAAACGCTGCGCTGCACGACCGGCTTCGTCGCGGGGGGCAGCGTCAACCTGGAGAAGGCGCTGCGCCTGGCCGATCGTCTGGGCGGGCATCTGATGAGCGGCCATGTCGACGGCGTCGGGACCGTCACTTCGTTCGAGCCGGTGACTGCCGGCGGCGACGGCAGCTGGCGCCTGGAAGTCGAGGCCCCGGCCGCGCTCGCGCGATTCATCGCCGCCAAGGGATCGATCGCCATCGACGGCGTCAGCCTCACCACCAATGCGGTCTCCGCCGCGCGGTTTACCGTCAACCTGATCCCGCATACACTGGCCGTGACGACCCTGGGAAGGCTGACCGCAGGTGCTGCGGTGAACCTCGAGGTCGATCTGGTCGCACGCTATGTCGCGCGCCTCAACGAGGCGCCACGCTAAGAGGAAGAAATCATGGATCTCACGACACTGGAACGCCTGCCGATGTGGGTGGGCGGCCGTCCGCATACGCCGACGACCACGCGCTACGGCGAGGTGACCAATCCCGCGACCGGTGAGGTCGTCCGGCACGTTCCCTACGCCAACGCCGCCGACGTCGATGCTGCCGTGCAATCGGCAGCCGCCGTCTTTCCCCGCTGGGCCGCCAGTCCTCCGCTGCGCCGGGCGCGCGTGCTGATGCGCTTTCGTGACCTGCTCGACCGGCACCGCAAGGACCTGGCGCGGATCGTCACCCAGGAGCACGGCAAGACCCTCGCCGACGCCGAAGGCTCGATCGTGCGCGGCATCGAGGTCGTCGAGTTCGCGACCGGCATTCCGCACCTGCTCAAGGGCGAGCACAACGACAGCGTCGGCACCGACGTCGACAGCTGGTCGATGCGCATGCCCTTGGGGGTCTGCGCCGGGATCACGCCGTTCAACTTTCCGGCGATGGTCCCGATGTGGATGTTCCCGGTGTCGATCGCCTGCGGCAATGCCTTCGTGCTCAAGCCCTCGGAGCGCGTTCCGACGCTGTCGCTGCGGCTGGCCGAGCTGCTGCAGGAGGCGGGATTGCCCGACGGCGTGTTCAACGTGGTCCACGGCGACAAGGAGGCCGTCGACGCGCTGCTCGGGCATCCGACGGTGCGCGCCATCTCGTTCGTCGGATCGACGCCCATCGCGCGCTACATCTACGAAACCTCGGCGCGGCACGGCAAGCGCGTGCAGGCGCTGGGTGGCGCGAAGAACCACGCGATCGTCATGCCCGACGCCGACCTCGATTTCGCGACCGAGGCCATCATCGGCGCCGGGTACGGCTCGGCCGGGGAGCGCTGCATGGCGATCTCCGCGATCGTGGCGGTCGGCGACGTCGCCGACGCGCTGGCGGCGAAGCTCGCCGAGCGCGCGCGCCGCGTGACGACCGGACCGGGGGACGGGGTCGACGTGGAAATGGGCCCCGTCATCACTCGCGCGGCCCGCGACCGGATCACCGGACTCATCGATCGCGGTGTGGCCGAAGGCGCATCGCTGCTGGTCGACGGCAGGCGGCCGACGATTCCCGGACACGCCAACGGGTTCTTCGTGGGACCGACGCTGTTCGACCACGTGACCTCGTCGATGACCATCTACCGCGAGGAGATCTTCGGGCCGGTGCTGGGAATGCTGCGCGTGGCCTCGCTCGAGGATGCGATCGGCCTCATCAACGCCAATCCGTATGCCAACGGCGCCGCGCTGTTCACGCGCTCGGGCTACGCCGCGCGCCGCTTCCAGCGCGAGGCCGAGGTCGGGATGGCCGGCATCAACGTTCCCATCCCCGTGCCGATGGCGTTCTACTCGTTCGGCGGCTGGCGCAATTCGCTGTTCGGCGACCTCAATGTCCACGGGGTCGACGGCGTCCGGTTCTACACGCGGCTCAAGACCGTGACCTCGCGCTGGCCGAACGACGGCAGTGCCGCCCCCGGGTTCCACATGCCGGTGATGGGCTGAGGCAGCGCACGCACGGGCCTCTTCCTCCTGATGGGCGGCAGGACGGATGCGTCTGCGCGCTCGGAGTGCGCAAACGCCGGCCTGTGGGTCCCGGCGCGGTGTCGCTCGAGGACATCCTGCACAGCCGTAGCGATCGGGCTCGCTCGCCGCGCCACCCGCAACGGCCGTCGCGCACGCTCGCGCTCGCCGCATCCGCCCCGCCGCCCCGACGCGTCGGTGGCAATCTGATTCGTCCCGCTCCGATTCGCGCCGATCCGATTCGGGCCGATCCGGTTCGGGCCGATCCGGTTCGGGCGGATGCCGCGATGGGCGCGCGGCAAGGGCCTCTCGCGCAGGGCGCCTGCGGCGCAGTCGTCGTGAAGCGGGTGGGGCGGCAAGCGAGCCCGTTCGCATCGTGGAGTTCCGGATGTCCTCGAGCGCCGCCGCACCGGGACCCGCTCGGCGACGCGGGTGCGACGCCGAAGCCCTGCAAGAGAGGCGCTTGCCACGCGCCTCGATGCGATCGCCACGCGCCTCGATGCGATCGCCACGCGCCTCGATGCGATCGCCACGCGCCTCGGCGACCGTTTATTCGTCGAGGACGCGCCACGACAGCCGATGGCCGACGGGTCCGACCCCCAGCATCGCCTGGGCAAATCCCGCGGTGCCGCCGGGCCCGTCGACGCGGACCGTGACGCGGTAGTAGGGGGTCCTCGGAGGCTCGGCGGGTTCGGGCGCACCCAGCGCCGCGGCGACGCCGGGTGGCGAGAGCGTGCAGTTGTCGGGTGTCGCGGGGCCGGGCGCCACGCACAGGCGCTCGATGACATGGCGCAGCGTCAACGCGCCAGCGGCCTCCCGCACCCCTGCCTCGGCCGGGTAGCTCCCGATCTGCTGCAACGCCCGCGGGACCCCGCGTCCATCCTCCGCCGGCTGGCGCGACGCATAGTAGTTGCTGCCCGGGTTGTCGGCGTCGAGGTCGGGCATCGCCGCGCTGCCGTACAGGGCGGCGACGTCGCGCTCGATGGCGATGAATGCGGCCAGTGTCGCGTTGTGTCGCGCATGCAGGTTGCTCCCGATCGCCGTCGCGACGAACGTTCCACGAATCAGCGAGACAGTGGCGAAGGTCATGGCCAGGGTCATGATCAGGGCGACGAACACGACCACGCCACGCATGCGACACGCTTCCATCGTCGTGCGTCCGCGATGCCCTTTCATGTCCCGCGATTCCACAGCGCGTTGCGCAGCGGGACGATGATTTCGCGGCTGCGGTGGCGGAACCCGCCGGCCGCGGACGCGGCGATCGTCCCTTCCAGTCGACCCGGGCAGGCGCTGCCGCCCGGGGGCTCGCAGTCGAACAGCACCCAGCGGTCGTCGTCGGTCGCCGTCCGGTCGGGGTCTTCGCTGCGTGCGATGACGCCGATGCGCAACGCGACGATACGATCGAGCATCGCGCGCGGTGCGGCGAGCAGCGATGCGCCGTCGAGGCCCTCGGCCGCCGTCGCCGTCGCCCAATCGTCGAGCACGCCGTCGCCATCGCGATCGACGCCATACTGGATCTTGAGGTTGACGACGTTGGAAGCGAGCGGCACGGGCGCATCGCCATTCAGGACGTCGGTGCTGCGCAGCACCCCCGAGGCCACGTCGAAACGCAGCGTCGATGCCCGGCTCGCGGCGCCGAGATTCAGCAGCAGCGACGTGACCGGGAGGTCGACGGCCACCGCCGTGTGCGCGATGTCGGTGATGCCGGGCGCGGAGGTGGTCACGCCGGTCACCTCCGTCGCGGTGCAGACTCCGGTGCGACTGATCGCGACGACCCGGTCCCCGACGGCGAAGCCGTCCGGGCTCTGGACGCGAAAGCTCGTCCCGGCGGGCGCCGCGGCCGCGAAGGCGGCAGGCGCGGCCAGGCGCGACTGCTGCACCTGGCGGACGAACAGCACATCCGGTCGATCGGCGCCGCCGCCGTCGATCACCATTGCAGCGATCGGCCGCTGCGTCGTCGCGATGTCGGTCGAGACCGGGCAGGAATCGAGATGCCGCGCTGCCGCGCTGATGCCGGCACCGGCGCTGCCCGCGGCCGTCGCCAGCATCGATGCCACGAAGCTCGCGGTCTGCTCGGCGTCGGCCCGCGCCGATGCGCTGCGGCGCAGCTCGCCGATCGCGACAAAGGCGCGATGAACGACGGCGATCGCGATCACCGAAATCGCGATGCCCACGAGGACGTCGACGAGGGTCAGGCCCGTTGCGCGGGTGACATCCGATCGGCGGGGAAGCGGCCGCGTCATGATGGTCGTCAGCGCGGTGCAACGAGCTGCTCGGTCACGTAGCGATGCGAAGCTGCGTCGGCCGGGGACTGCCAGAACAGCGTCAGCGTGACGCGCGGGCTCGCGCCGACTGCACCCTCCACGACCTCGACGACCGGGACGTTGACCGTCGACGTGACCCCGGGCAGCCGCGATGCAGCGGCAACGAGCCGCCGCAGGCCGGGTCCGTCGGCGGCGGAGTCGTAGCGGCTGGCGAGCGTCGCCGGGTTCTCGAGCCACATTGCCGCCATCGTCGAGTCGGCGAGGCTCGCCGCCTCGCTGCGCCAGTGCGCATTGGCGGCATCCTGCAGCGCGCGCGTCGCAAGTCCGAGGAAACCCGGCATCGCGAGGCTGAGGATCAGCACGGCGATCAGGGCCTCGAGGAGGACGATGCCTCGCGACCTGGCGCAGCTTCGGCCGGTCACACGCACAGCCCGTCCCTCCTGATCGTCCAGCAGTCGGCGTGGCCCTGCCATCCGGCGGGGACCGAGACCGTCGCCCTGAGCCCGGCCTGGTCGATCGCGTAGGCGAATCCGGCCATGCCGCGGGCTGGAAGCCCGGTCGCCGTGTAGGTGTAGGTCGATGCCGTGGCGTCGCAGCGCAGCTCGAACGCATCGGCGGCGGTGGCCGCAGGAGGCTGGACGCCGCAGCGACCCGCATCATCGAGGTAACTGCGGCGATCCAGGAAATACTGCTCCATCCGCGCCCGCGCGTCCGCGAGGCGGGTGATCGCGTCGACGAGCCGGCTGCGCTGGACGTATGCGCCGTACTGCGGGACGGCGATCGCGGCGAGGATGGCGACGATCGACACCACGGTCAGCACCTCGACCAGGGTGAAGCCGCGCCGGACCGGGGACGTCATGGGCAGACCTCGGTCGAGCCGGCGATCCTGACGCGGCCGCTGCTGGCCAGGATGACCCTGCGCGCCGAAAGTCCGGCGCGGCAGACGGTGAAGGTTCCCATCTGCAGCGCGCCGTCGATGCGCCGGGCCTGTCCGAGACTGGTGTAGGAGACATAGTCGGCGATCGGTCGATTGCCGCGGACGGTGACCCCCGGGGTCGCGGCAGGCTCGCGCGCGATCACCGGCTCCGCGATGCCCCTGCTGCCGTCGCGGTCGTCGTCGGGAAAGACGATCCAGCCCGACTCCCAGCCGGCCGGGCTCGTGGCACAGGCGTTGCCGGCAGCCGGACAGACATCGACGCGGGTGCCGCGCTTGATCGCTTCGCTGCGGGCGCGCAGCAGCGTCTGCATCAGCGCATCGGCGAGGTCGCGCTGCTCGCGCTCGGCGAGGAATCCGCCCCAGTTGGGCAGGCTCGTCGACAGCACCACGCCGACGATCGCAAGCGCGACCATGAGTTCGACCAGGGTCGTGCCGGCGCAGCGGACGGCGCAGGGCCTGCCGCGGGAGCGCAAGGGGGTCGGGGCGCCGGACGGGATCACGCGCCGAATCTAGGCGTCGGCGCCGATGCCGCGCCATCGGCGCTTCGGTCTAGTCCGAACGTCCGAGGCGGCGGACAGTCGAAATCGATCTCGGCGACCGCGCGCCCCCTTGACGCCAATCCTTTGAAGATTAAGCTAACTGCCGGACTCACGATCGGAACTGCGATCCTGCGGCAGGGCGCCCCGGGACGACGGTTGACGGCGAAGGGGGAGTACATGTCCAACCGGCTCGACACTGCGGCCCGCGGCGGGTGCGCGGGTGTCCTCGCGGGGTGAAGCGATGAGACGACCGCTCGAGTTGCGGCGCGCGGACCGCGGATCGCTGCGCGCCGACACCATGGCGCCGCGCCTCGATCGCGAATCCCAGCTATCCGGGCGCGACCACCTGTCGCTGCATCTGTGGCTGCGGCTGCTCACCTGCTCGACCATGATCGAGCACCGGGTGCGCGAGCAGCTCCGGGAATCCTTCTCCATCACGCTGCCGAGGTTCGACCTGATGGCGCAGCTCGACCGGGTGCCCGAGGGCCTCAAGATGAGCGACCTGTCGCGGCGCCTGATGGTCACCGGAGGCAACGTCACCGGGCTGGTCGACCAGCTGGTGGGCGAAGGCCTGGTCGTGCGGCGCGATTCGCCGGACGACCGGCGGGTCTACGAGGTCCGCCTGACCGCCAAGGGCAAGCGGCAGTTCGACGCCATGGCGGCAGAGCACGAGCGCATGATCATCGATCTGCTGGCGGGGCTTCCCCGGAAGGACCGCGAGGCCCTGCACGAATCCCTGGGCCAGCTCAAGGCGGCCCTGGTCGCCCGGATCGAGGCGGGCGACGGCAGATCGAGGTGAGGGCGGCGGCGATCGATCGACAGGACGGCGGGCGCAATCGCATACCCGGGATTGCACGTTTGCGGGCCCACCGGGGATAATCGCCATCGCAACTCGCGCAGACCGGCGCCCGATCCGGGGTCCGGTGAACCTGCGCATCATCCGCGGCCGGACGCTCGGCCTCATCCCCGGAGCCTTGACATGAATGCCCCTGGACGCCCACCGGGCACCAAGCCGTCGTTCAACTGGCAGGACCCGCTGCTGTTGTTCGACCAGCTGTCCGAGGACGAGCGGCTGGTGATGAACGCCGCGCACGCCTACGCGCAGGACAGGCTGATGCCGCGGGTGCGCGATGCGTTCCGCAACGAGACCACCGACCCGTCGATCTTTCGCGAGATGGGCGAGCTCGGCCTGCTCGGGGCGACGCTGCCGCCGGATTACGGCGGCGCGGGCCTCAACTACGTCTGCTACGGCCTGATCGCGCGCGAAGTCGAGCGCGTCGACTCGGGCTACCGCTCGATGATGAGCGTGCAGAGCTCGCTCGTCATGTTCCCGATTCACGAGTACGGCAGCGAGGCGCAGAGGAGGAAGTACCTGCCGCGGCTCGCCACGGGCGAGCTGATCGGCTGTTTCGGGCTCACCGAGCCCAACCACGGCTCGGATCCCGGCTCGATGGAGACGCGCGCGATCGCCGTCGACGGCGGCTACCGCCTGCGGGGAGCGAAGACCTGGATCTCGAATGCCCCGATCGCCGACGTGTTCGTCGTCTGGGCCAAGCTCGACGGCGTGGTGCGCGGCTTCGTCCTCGACAAGGGCATGAAGGGCCTGACCGCGCCCAGGATCGAAGGCAAGTTCTCGCTGCGCGCGTCGGTCACGGGGGAAGTGGTGATGGACGACGTGTTCGTTCCCGAGGAGAACCTGCTGCCGGACGTGCAGGGACTGAAGGGCCCGATGGCCTGCCTCAACAGCGCGCGCTACGGCATCGCCTGGGGCGCGCTGGGCGCAGCGGAGTTCTGCTGGCAGGCCGCGCGCCAGTACACGGTCGACCGCAAGCAGTTCGGACGTCCGCTCGCGGGCAACCAGCTCATCCAGAAGAAGCTCGCCGACATGCAGACCGAGATCGCGCTGGGACTGCAGGGCTGCCTGCGCCTGGGACGGCTCAAGGACGAGGGGCGGGCGGCGCCGGAGATCACCTCCATCATGAAGCGCAACAGCTGCGGCAAGGCGCTCGAGATCGCGCGCATGGCCCGCGACATGCACGGTGGCAACGGCATCGTCGACGAATTCCACGTGATCCGCCACGTGCTCAACCTCGAGACCGTCAACACCTACGAGGGGACGCATGACATCCACGCGCTGATCCTGGGGCGCGCGCAGACCGGCATCTCGGCATTCTGAAGGGGACGTTCCGGATCCGCCTTTCGAGCGCCGGCGCATTGCGCGTTCCGAACCTGCCGAAGCGATGAAACTCTACGACTACTTCCGTTCGTCCGCCGCCTATCGCGTGCGCATCGCGCTCAACCTCAAGGGTGTCGTGCCCGACGAGCGCACGTTCGTCCACCTGCGCATGGGGAACCAGCGCGCGCAGGACTACCTGGCGCTCAACCCCCAGGGCCTCGTCCCCGCGCTCGCGCTGGACGACGGCCATGTGCTGACGCAGTCGCTCGCGATCATCGAATACCTGGACGAGACGCATCCGGAGCCGCCGCTGCTGCCGGCCGACCCGGTGGCGCGTGCCCGCGTGCGCGCGATTGCGCTCGCCATCGCCTGCGAAATCCATCCGCTCAACAACCTGCGCGTGCTGAATTACCTGACCGGCACGATGGGGGCGTCGAAGGAGCAGAAGGACGGCTGGTACCGCTACTGGATCGACGTCGGCTTCGAGGCGCTGGAGAAGGATCTCGCGCGCAATCCCGAGACCGGCCGCTTCTGCCACGGCGATGCGCCGACGCTCGCCGACGTCTGCCTGGTGCCGCAGCTCGCCAACGCGCGGCGCTTTTCGATCGATCTCTCGCCGTACCCGACGCTGATACGGATCGAGGCCGCCTGCAATGCGCTGCCCGCTTTCGCCGAAGCCGCGCCATCGAGGCAGCCCGACGCCGAGTGAGCGCGCGGGTCGGCAGCAGCGCCGCCCGACCGTTCCGAAGTCCCTCAACTCAACTCACCCAGGAAACCCGTTCATGCAATACGCGATCCCTGCTTGGGAGCTGCCGTCGGTCCCCGTCGCGGGTACCAGCCAGCGCTTTCCGGTGCGCCGCATCTTCTGCGTCGGCCGCAACTACGCCGAGCACGCGAAGGAGATGGGCGGCGACGCCTCGAAGGAGCCGCCGTTCTTCTTCATGAAATCGGCCGACGCGATCGTCCCGGTCGTGCCGCCTGCCGTCGGCCGCATCGACTATCCGCTGGCGACGTCCAACTATCACCACGAGATCGAGCTGGTCGTCGCGGTCGGCGCGAGCGGCGTCAGGCTCGCGCCGGAGGCGGCGCAGTCGATCGTCTGGGGCTATGCGGTCGGTCTCGACATGACGCGCCGCGACCTGCAGAACGACATGCGCGAGAAGAAGCGGCCCTGGGACATCGGCAAGTCCTTCGCCCAGGCGGCGCCCATCGCGCCGATCCATCCCGTGACGCAAACCGGCGTGCTGTCGCGTGGCGCGATCGAGCTCGACGTCAACGGCGCCCCGCGCCAGCGCGGCGACCTCGCGGACATGATCTGGGACGTGCCGCACATGATCGCCTTCCTGTCGCAGAT
>JBLMVY010000008.1:0-29821 GCA_050256935.1 Candidatus Levyibacteriota bacterium
CGCGACTTTCCCGGCAAGCGCGCGCTGCTGCTGCTGTTCCTGCTGCCGCTGATGGTGCCGCCGATGACCTACGGCATCCCGCTCGCGACCGTGCTCTACAAGGCACAGCTCGCCGGCACGATCTGGGGCGTGATCCTCGCCAACCTGATCCCTGCGGCGCCGTTCGTGATCCTGGTGATGACGCCGTTCATCGAGCAGATCGACCCCAACCTCGAGTCGGCCGCGCGCGTGTTCGGGGCAGGCACGGGGCGGATGTTCACGACGATCCTCGTCCCGCTGCTGGCCCCCGGCATCCTCGCCGCGTCGCTGCTGGTGCTGGTGCGCACGATCGCGCTGTTCGAGCTCACGTTCCTGACCGCCGGGCCCGATTCGCAGACGCTGGTCGTCGCGCTGTACTACGCGGTGTTCGCGGCCGGCGTGCGGGCGCCGCAGTCGATCGACGCGATGGCGATGATCTACATGGTCGTCACGCTGGTCTGGCTGCTGATCGCCTTGCGCTTCGTCAACCCCACGCAGCTCGTGAGCCGCGTCAAGGAGCATCCGCGCGCCGCCGCCTGAGCCGCGCCTGCAGTGAGGAGAGGCCGCGCAAGCGAGGATCCGATCCGCGACGAATCGCGGCGGGCCGCGGGCTGGCAAGCTTCCGATTTACATCGATCAATCGACGAGACCCCGCGTGAACCCGGATTCGCCCCGCCTTTCGCTCGCCACCCTCACCCAGGTCCCCGGCGGGATCGCCCGACCCGCGTACGCGCCGCAGACGCTGGCCATCGGGATCGTCCATCTGGGCATCGGGGCGTTCCACCGCGCCCATCAGGCGATCTACACCGACGACGCGATCGCCGGCGCCGGCGGCGCGTGGGGCATCTGCGGCGTGAGCCTGCGCTCGGCCGACGTCCGCGACCGGATGGCGCCGCAGGACGGTCTCTATACGTCGATCGAAAAGAGCCCGGCGGGGGTTGCGCGGCGCATCGTCGGCAGCGTGCGCGAGGTCCTGTTCCTCGGCGACCAGCGCGACGACGTCCATCGCCGGCTCGCATCGCCCCGGACGCGCATCGTCACGCTGACGGTGACGGAAAAGGGCTACTGCCACGAGCCCGCGACCGGCAGGCTCGATTTCGCGCATCCGGACATCGTCCACGACCTGGGTGAGCCCGATGCGCCGCGCAGCGTCGTGGGCCTGCTGACGCTCGCGCTCGCGCAGCGCCGCGCCAGCCACGGATCGCCGCTGACCGTCGTCTGCTGCGACAACCTGCCGCACAATGGCGCATTGCTGCGCGGGCTGGTCGACGCGTTCGCGCGGGCGCGCGACCCTGCACTCGCCGACTGGATCGCGCGCAGCATCGCGTTCCCGTCGACGATGGTCGATCGCATCGTTCCGGCGACGACAGCGGACGACATCGCGCAGAATTCGGCCGCCCTCGGGTGCGAGGATCGGGCGCCCGTCGTGCACGAGCCCTTCGTGCAATGGGTGATCGAGAACAGGTTCGCCACGGAACGCCCGGCGTGGGAGCTCGGCGGCGCGACCTTCGCCGACGACGTCGCGCCGTTCGAGGCGATGAAGCTGCGGCTGCTGAACGCGAGCCACTCGGCGTTCGCCTACCTCGGCTTCCTGGCGGGACATGAATTCATCTACCAGGTCGCGGCGCAGCCCGATTTCGTGGCATTCATGCGCCGGTTCACCCTGGAGGAAGTGTCGCCGACGGTGGAGGTGCCTGCGGGTGTCGACCTGCCGACGTATCGCGAGGCGCTGGTGCAGCGCTTTGCGAACCCGGCATTGCCGCATCGGACGCAGCAGATCGCGATGGACGGCTCGCAGAAGCTGCCACAGCGCATCCTCGCGACGGTCCGCGCCAACCTCGCTGCCGGCCGCCCGGTGGAACTCGCCACGCTGGCCGTCGCCGGCTGGATGCGCTACGTGCGCGGCGACGACGAGCAGGGGCGGCCGATTGCGGTGTCCGACCCGCTGGCGCCGCGCTTCGCGGCGATCGCCGCGGAGTCCGGCAGCGATCCGGCGGCCTACGCACGCGGCCTGCTCGCCCTTTCGGCGATCTTCGGCGACGACCTGCCGAAGGATCCACGCTTCACCACCCCGGTCATCCGCTGGCTGACCATCCTCTGCGCCGACGGCGCCGCGAGCACCGTGGGCCGCGCCGTCGCCCGTTGATGGGCTTGCGCAGCGACAGCCGACACTTTGGCGCCGGGGCGGGCAGGCGCCGCGGCGCGCGGGTGAGCCGGCGCCCCGGCGCTGCCGCTGCCGCAGCGGCACGATCGTCACCCCCGAACGCGAGTTGCCAACCATGATTCCCCTCGACCTCCATCCCGATCGGCTGTTTCCTGCCGACCCCGGCGCACGCAGCCTCGCGCGCTCGCTCCATGCGAGCGTCAAGGACCTGCCGATCGTCAGTCCCCACGGGCATACCGACCCGCAATGGTTCGCCGACGACGCGCCGTTTCCGGATCCCTCCGCGCTGCTGATCGTTCCCGACCATTACGTGTTCAGGATGCTCTACAGCCAGGGCGTCGCGCTCGAAGACCTGGGCGTCCCCCGCCGTGCCGATGCGCCGGCCACCGATCCACCGCGCTACGACGCGCGTGCGATCTGGCGCATCTTCGCCGCGCGTTACCACCTGTTCCGGGGCACGCCGACCCGGCTGTGGCTCGATCATGCGTTCCACACGGTGTTCGGCATCGACGAGCGCCTGACCGCCGAGAGCGCCGACCGCCATTTCGACCGCATCGAGGCCTGCCTGCGCGAGCCGGCATTCCGCCCGCGTGCGCTGTTCGAGCGCTTCAACATCGAAGTGATCGCGACGACCGAGTCGCCGCTCGATTCGCTGTCGCACCACGGGAAGATCCGCCAGAGCGGCTGGAAGGGAAGGGTCGTCACCGCGTATCGGCCCGATCCGGTCGTCGATCCCCAGTTCGAGGGCTTCGCCGGCAACGTCGCGCAGCTGGGCGCGCTGACCGGGGAGGACACGGCGACCTGGAGCGGCTACCTCGCCGCCCACCGCATTCGCCGCGCGTTCTTCCGGTCGATGGGCGCGACTTCCACCGACCACGGCCATCCGAGCGCGCGCAGCCTCGACCTCGGCGCGGCCGAATGCCAGCGCCTGCTCGATCGGGCGCTGCAGGGAACCATCACCGCCGACGAAGCGGAAGCGTTCCGCGCCCAGATGCTGACCGAGATGGCGCGGATGAGCCTCGACGACGGGCTGGTGATGCAGATCCACCCGGGCAGCTTCCGCAACCACAATCCGCGGATCCATGCGCATTTCGGTCGCGACAAGGGCGCCGACATCCCGATGCGCACCGATTACGTCGGCGCATTGAAGCCGCTGCTCGATCGCTACGGCAACGAACGCGATTTCACGCTGATCCTGTTCACCCTCGACGAGACGACCTACGCGCGGGAGCTCGCGCCGCTCGCCGGCCATTACCCGGCGCTGCGGCTCGGCCCGCCGTGGTGGTTCCACGACAGCTATCAGGGCATGCTGCGCTTCCTCGAGCAGGCGATCGAGACGGCGGGCTTCTACAACACCGTCGGATTCAACGACGACACCCGGGCCTTCCTGTCGATTCCCGCGCGCCACGACGTCTGGCGCCGCGTCGCCTGCCGCTTCCTCGCGACCTGCGTCGTCGAGCACCGCTTCGGCGAGGACGAGGCCTTCGAGCTCGCGTCGGCTCTCGCACGCGACCTGGCCAAGGCCGCCTACAGGCTCTAGCCGGGGCCGGCTTGCCGGCACGGCGTCGGGCGCGGCAGCTGCGCAGCGCGGGACCTCGCGAGGGGGCTGCGCCGGACACGGCGGGCGCTCATTCGCGCCTGCGCGAATCGATCCACAGCGTTACCGGCCCGTCGTTGACCAGCGCGACCTGCATCTGTGCGCCGAAGATTCCGGTCGGGACCGGCTTGCCGATGCGTGCGGAAAGCGCCTGCACGAACGCATCGAAGCGCGGCCTTGCGAGCTCCGGCGGCGCGGCCGCCGACCACGACGGGCGATTGCCCTTGTGCGTCGATCCGTAGAGGGTGAACTGCGACACGGCCAGGATCTCGCCGTCGACATCGCGGACCGAACGGTTCATCACGCCGTGTTCGTCGTCGAAGATCCGCAGGTCGGCGAGCTTGCGCGCAACCCACTGCAGGTCGTCGTCGGCGTCGTCGACGCCGATGCCGGCGAGGACCAGCAAGCCGGCGCCGATCGCCCCGGTGACACTGCCGTCGACGCTGACGCTCGCCTCGCGCACGCGCTGGACCAGCGCTCTCATGGCGCGGGCGCCGCCGCCGCGCTCATCGCGGCGGGACGACCTTGCGCTCGACCTCGATCAGCCGGCCGAACTGGAAGGTCAGGGTCGTGATCGTCGCCGGATCCTCCGGGGCGGGCAGGTAGACCCAGCGCGTGGACTTGCGACCGCCCGCAGTCGAGATGTCGGGCCGGCCCACCCGGGCGACCACCTCGCCCTCGCTGATGCCCGGGAAGAGGAACCTGCGCTCGGCGGCGTTCCCCGCGGGCTCGGACTTGCCCCGCGGCTTGCGCTCGCTGACGTCGCGCGACCTCGTGGTGCGGACGGGCGCAGCGGCGCTGCGGGTGTCGGTTCGCGGCGGGGTGGTGAAGGGCAGGACCGAGACATTGGCCGGATCGCGATCGAAATCGCGCAGCTCCTTCCCCGCGGGGCAGGGCTGTTGCTGGTAGGTGACCCCGCCGTTGTCGAGCGCGCACTTGTAAAGACCCGCCCAGGCGGCCACCGGCAGCGCGACGAGGGCGACGCCTGCGGCGAGGCTCGCCAGGCGGCATGCAAGCCCTGCCAACGATGCAGGGCTCGCCGTCCGCGCAGCCGGGCGGGCGTGGAGGCTGTGACAGGTGCCGGTGGCAGCGAACACGATGGCGGTACGATAGCGCCTTTCACCTCGAATTCGCACTAGGCCTTTCGATGGAGTGCCGTCCCGGTCGCGCCGCCCGCATCGCCGACATCGCCCCGTTCCACGTGATGGAGGTCCAGACGGCTGCCCGGGCGCTGGAGGCGGCCGGACGCAGCGTCGTCCACATGGAGATCGGCGAGCCCGATTTCCCGACGCCCCAGCCGGTGCTCGACGCGGCGCAGCGCGCGCTGGCGGACGGCGGCATCTACTACACGTCGGCGCTGGGCCTGACCGAGCTGCGCGAGGCGATCGCCCGGCATTACGCCGACCACTACGGGGTGAACGTCGATCCCGGAAGGATCATCGTCACCGCCGGGTCGTCGGCGGCGCTGCTGCTGGTGATGGCGCTGCTGGTCGACCGCGACCAGCAGATCCTGCTCGCCGATCCGGGCTATCCGTGCAACCGCCATTTCGTCCGCGTGCTGGAAGGCGAGCCGGTCGCGATCCCGGTCGGCCCCGAGTCGCGCTACCAGCTGACCGCCGGACTCGTCGAGCGGCACTGGACGCGCGCCACGCGCGGCGTCCTGATCGCGTCCCCCTCGAACCCCACCGGGACGACGGTACCCGCCGACGAGATGCGCCGGATCGCAGCGGCCGTCGACGCGCGGGGCGGGCAGCTGATCGTCGACGAGATCTACCTCGGCCTCACCTACGGCGAGCGTCCCGCCAGCGTGCTGGAATTCGCCGACGATGCTTTCGTGATCTCCAGCTTCTCGAAGTATTTCAACATGACCGGCTGGCGTCTCGGCTGGATCGTCGCGCCCGAGCGCCATGTCCGCGATCTGGAGAAGCTCGCGCAGAATCTCTACATATCGCCGCCCACGCTGTCGCAGCGCGCGGCGCTCGCCTGCTTCGAACCCGCGACCATCGAGGTGGTCGAACAGCGGCGACGGGCCTTCGAGGCGCGCCGCGACTTCCTCGTGCCCGCACTGCGCCAGCTCGGATTCGGGATCCCGGTCCTGCCCACCGGCGGCTTCTTCGTCTACGCCGACTGCTCGCGCTTTTGCGACGACAGCGAGGCGTTCTGCCGCGATGTCCTGCAGGGCGCGGGCGTCGCGTTCACGCCGGGCATCGATTTCGGGAGCCATCGCGCGCAGCAGCACGTTCGCCTCGCGTACACGATCGACGAGCGCAAGCTCGAGGACGGCGTTGCGCGCCTGGCGCGCTATCTTGCGCGCTGACGTCGACGCCGAGGGCCCGGTGCGGCGGCAGCCGGCGGTCCGTCGGCGCCGCCGGTGGTGGCTGCGCAGCATCGGCGTCGGGTCCGTCGGCGCGGCGCTGCTGACCGCCTGCGCGAGCCTCGGCTCGATCGATTACTACTGGCAGGGCGCCGCCGGTCAGCTCGACCTGCTCGCGCGCAGCGAGCCGATCCCCGAGGCGATCAGCAGGGGCGACGCAACGCTCGCGGCGCGACTCGCGCAAGTGCAGCAGATTCGCAGTTTCGCGAGCCGGGATCTCGGGCTGCCGGACAACGGAAGCTACACGCGGTATGCCGATCTCGGGCGGCCGTTCGTCACCTGGAACGTGTTCGCGGCGCCGGCGCTGTCGCTCGAGCCCCGCCGCTGGTGCTTCCCGGTCGCCGGCTGCGTCGACTATCGCGGATATTTCGACGAA
Source organism: Candidatus Levyibacteriota bacterium (assembly GCA_050256935.1). Classification (GTDB taxonomy): domain Bacteria; phylum Pseudomonadota; class Gammaproteobacteria; order Burkholderiales; family Casimicrobiaceae; genus VBCG01. The sequence continues at coordinate 6,530 of JBLMVY010000008.1, forward strand.
TCCGCGGCGCGCCGCGAAGCCGCAAGGCTGGAAGCCGAAGGCGACGACGTCTACGTCGGCGGCGTGCCCGCCTATTCGACGCTGGGATGGTTCGACGATCCGGTGCTGTCGACGTTCATCCGCTGGCCGGAAACCGAGGTTGCGCGCCTGGTGTTCCACGAGCTCGCGCACCAGCTGCTGTACGTGAAGGACGATTCGGTGTTCAACGAGTCGTTCGCGACGACGGTGGAGGAGGTCGGTCTGGCACGCTGGCTCGCCGCGCAGAAGAACCCTCTGCTCGACGCCCAGGCAGCCCGTGCCGACCGCCTGCGCGCGGTCTTCAGGCAGCTGGTGCGCAGCACGCGGATGCAGCTCGCCGGCGTCTACGCGAGCGACCTCGACACCGCCGCCAAGCTGCGCGCCAAGCGCGAAGCCTTCGCCGCGATGGCGGCGGCCTACGAAGCCGCGAAGGCCGGCGAGCCGGGTCTTGCCGGCTACGACCGCTGGTTCGCGCAGGCGCCCAACAACGCCAGCCTCGCCGCGGTGGGGATCTACACCGACCGCATCCCGGCGTTCCGGGAGCTGCTGCGCGAGGAGCACGGCGACCTCCCGCGTTTCTATGCGCGGGTGCGGGCCATCGCCGCGATGGCGAGGCCGGAACGCGACAGCATCCTCGACGCCGCCGCGGAGCGCGGTCGCGCCCATGCGCCGGGCCGCGAGTCCGCCGCCGCCGGCTCCCCGTCGGGCGGGGTGCATTAGCCGATTGATCCGAAAAGAAAATTTCTGCTATACTCTCCGGCTCCCTTGCCTCACCCCGCCGCGGAGCGCAGGACCTGGAACGCAGGACCGCACATGGGGGAGGCCGTGCGGCCGGCCACGGGCTATCCCGGGACCGGCTTCCATTGACCGAAAGGAGTGCTGTACCGATGCGTCACTATGAAGTCGTGTTCATCGTGCACCCCGAGCAGAGCGAGCAGGTGCCCGCGATGATCGAGCGCTATCGCACGATGGTGACCGGCCCCGGCGGCCGGATCCACCGCCTGGAGGACTGGGGACGGCGCCAGCTCGCCTACCCGATCCAGAAGGTCCACAAGGCGCACTACGTCCTGATGAACATCGAATGCGGGCGCGAGACCCTGACGGAGCTCGAGCATGCGTTCAAGTTCAACGACGCGGTCCTGCGCCACCTGGTCGTCGCGATGACCGAAGCCGTCGTCACGCCCTCGCCGATGATGAAGGAAGAGAAGGCGAAGTCGCTGACCGGCAAGGAAGGCGAGCGCAGCGACCGGCCCGAGCGCAGCGACAAGCCCGCCGTCGACGTCGCGCAGGCCGCGCCCCCCGCGCAGGCCTGACCGCGAACCCGCGACGTGCCGGGCGTCAACCGGCTGGCGCTGGATGCAACGGTGGTCGAACGTGGCGAATTGCGCCACACGCCCGCCGGCATTCCTGCCGTCGAGCTGACGCTTTCGCACCGGTCGCGGCAGGCGGAGGCCGACGGGCAGCGCGAGGTCGAGTGCGAGATGCATGCGGTTGCGTTCGGCGAGGTGGCGAAGGGGCTGGCCGGCGTGAAACCCGGCGCTGTCCTCCACTGCGAAGGCTTCATCGCGCGGCGCTACCGGACCGGAACGAGCGTCGCCCTGCACGTGACACGATTCGAGCAGACAGCAAATTGAGGAAAGGACACTGACATGCCACGCCCGATGGGACGAGGTAAAGGCAAGTTCAAGAAGGACGGCAAGCGCCGCGAACGCGGCAACAACCTGTTCAAGCGTAAGAAGTTCTGCCGCTTCACGGCGGAGAAGGTCAAGCAGATCGACTACAAGGACATCGATGTGCTGAAGGACTTCGTGCAGGAGAACGGCAAGATCATGCCGGCGCGCATCACCGGCACCAAGGCGCGCTACCAGCGCCAGCTCGGCACGGCGATCAAGCGCGCGAGGTTCCTCGCGCTCCTGTCGTACACCGACCTGCACTGACGGAGCAGCGCCATGCAAATCATTCTGCTCGAGAAGATCGCGAACGTCGGCAACCTGGGCGATGTCGTCAAGGTGAAGGACGGTTACGCGCGCAATTTCCTGATCCCGCAGGGCAAGGCGAAGCGCGCCACGCCCGACAACCTGAAGGCGATCGAGGCGCGTCGCGCCGAGCTCGAAAAGGCGGCGGGGGAGAAGCTCGCCGCCGCGGAGACGCTGGCCGCGAAGATGGAAGGCAGCGTGCTGCGGATCACCCAGAAGGCCGGCGTTGACGGCCGCCTGTTCGGATCCGTGACCAACGCCGACATCGTCGAGGCGCTGAAGGCACAGGGCGTCGGGATCGAGAAGGCGATGGTCCGCATGCCCGCCGGTCCGCTGAAACAGATCGGCGACCATCCGGTGTCGGTGGCTCTGCATACCGACGTCAGCGCGAACATCACGGTGACGGTCGTGGGCGACACGACGACCTGAGCCGCCGAGCCGCGAGGCGCGCAGCGAGAAAGGGGCCGGCGACGGCCCCTTTTGCATGATGGGCAGCGCGCGACGCGGCAGGTAGAATGCCCCTTTTGGAGTCGACAGTCCGCGTGCCCGACGACCTTCCCGTAGATCGCCTGAAGCTCCCCCCGCATTCGCTCGAAGCCGAGCAGTCGGTGCTGGGCGGGCTGCTTCTCGACAACGAGGCCGCCGACCGCGTCGGCGACGTCGTCGCCGCCGCCGATTTCTACAGCGACGCCCATCGCCTCATCCATCGCCACATCCTGCAGCTGATCGGCGAAGGCAAGCCGGCCGACGTCGTCACCGTGTCCGAGTCGCTGGCGTCGGCGCAGAAGCTCGACTACGTCGGCGGACTCGCCTACCTCGGCGCGCTGGCCCAGAACGTCCCCACGGCGGCGAACATCCGCCATTACGCGAACATCGTCCGCGAGCGCTCGATCCTGCGCCAGCTCGCGGCGACCGCCGGCGAGATCGCGGATTCGGCGTTCAATCCCCTCGGCCGCAACGCCAAGACGGTGCTCGACGAGGCCGAAGCCAAGGTGCTGCACATCGCCGAGCAGGGGGCGCGCGGCGCGCAGAATTTCCAGACCATCGGCGGCCTGCTCGCCAATGTCGTCGAGCGCATCGAGACGCTCTACAACCGCGACGATCCATCGGATGTCACCGGCATTCCGACCGGCTTCTCCGACCTCGACCGGATGACCTCGGGCTTCCAGCCCGGCGACCTGGTCGTCGTCGCCGGGCGCCCCAGCATGGGGAAGACCGCCCTGGCCCTGAACATCGGCGAGAACGTGGCGCTCGCCACCGGCATGCCGGTCGCGGTGTTCTCGATGGAAATGGGCGCCGCGCAGCTCGCGATGCGGATGATCGGCTCGGTCGGGCGCCTCGACCAGCACAAGCTGCGCACGGGGCGCCTCGCCCCCGAGGACTGGGACAAGCTGTCGGCCGCCCTCGGGCGCCTCAACGAGGCGCCGATCCTCATCGACGAGACGCCGGCGCTCAACGGCATCGAAGTCCGCTCGCGCGCGCGGCGCCTGATGAAGCAGTATGGCAAGCTCGGATTGGTGATCGTCGATTACCTGCAGCTGATGCAGGCGTCGTCGCAGGGCGAGAACCGCGCGACCGAGATCTCGGAGATATCGCGCGCGATGAAGTCGCTGGCCAAGGAGCTGAGCGTCCCGGTGATCGCCCTGTCGCAGCTCAACCGCTCCCTCGAGCAGCGTCCCAACAAGCGGCCGGTGATGTCGGACCTGCGCGAATGCGTCACCGGCGATACGCTGGTGAATCTCGCGGACGGGCGGCGGGTGCCGATCCGCGATCTCGTGGGAACGACCCCGGAGGTCGTCGCCATCGACGCGAACCAGCGGCTGACGGCGGCTCGTTCGGACCTCGTGTGGTCGAAGGGCATCAAACCTGTCTTCAGGCTGTCGCTCGCCAGCGGCCGGACGATCCGCGCGACCGCGGAGCACCGGCTGTTCGCCCACGATGGATGGCGCAAGGTCTCGCGGCTCGCGATCGGCGACCGCCTCGGCATTGCGCGCCGGCTTCCCGACACCGCGGCGGCGGTCGCATGGTCCGACGAGGCCATCGTGCTGCTGGGACACCTCGTCGGCGACGGCAGCTACCTGAAGCACCAGCCGCTACGCTACTGCACGGCATCGGAGGAGAACAGCGCAGTCGTGCGCGACGCGGCGCTTGCGATGGGCAGCACGGTCGCAAGACACGCGGGCCGGGGCGCATGGCACCAGCTGCTGATCGCGGGCAACGGCGACCGCTGGCATCCCGCGGGCGTGGGCGGATGGCTGAAGGCGCTCGGCATCTTCGGGCAGCGGTCGCACGAGAAATGCCTGCCCGGCGATGTTTTCCGCCTCGGGCGGCGCCAGGTTGCGCTGCTGCTGCGCCACCTGTGGGCGACCGATGGCTGCATCTTCGTGCGCGCCCCGGGAGTCAAGGGGGCGCCGCGCGTGTATTTCAGCACCTGCAGCGTCTCGCTCGCCACGGACGTGATGGCGCTGCTCCTGCGCCTGGGCATCGTGGCGCGGCTGCGCGCAACGCTGAGATCGGGTGCGCGGCCCGTCTATGCCGTCGACGTCAGCGGAGCGGAGTCCCAGCGGCGGTTCCTCGACGAGGTCGGCGCATTCGGCCCGCGCGTCGGACCGGCTGCGCGATTGCGCGCACACCTGGAGTCGGTCGTCGCGAACACGAACGTGGACACGCTGCCGCGGGAGGCGTTCGGCGATGTCCGGGCGGCCATGGGCCGGCGCGGCGTCACGCAGCGGGCGATGGTGGCCGCGCGGGGCACGTCCTACGGCGGAACGTCGCACTTCCGCTTTGCGCCGAGCCGCGACACTCTGCGGTCGTACGCGGACATCCTCGACGATCCGAAGCTCGCGCGCTGGGCGCAGTCCGACCTGTACTGGGATCGCGTCGTCGCGATCGATCCGGCGGGCGAGGAAGAGGTGTTCGACCTCACGGTCCCGGGCCCCGCATGCTGGCTCGCGGACGGGATCGTCAGCCACAACTCGGGTGCGATCGAGCAGGATGCCGACGTCATCCTGTTCATCTATCGCGACGAGGTCTACAACCCGGAATCGCAGGACAAGGGCACGGCCGAGATCATCATCGGCAAGCAGCGCAACGGCCCGATCGGCACCGTGCGCCTCACCTTCCTCGGCGAATACACGCGCTTCGAGAACGCGGCCCATCCGGGCAGCTACTGATTGCCCCGCATGGCCGCCGCCGCGTTCTCCGGCGGCCGGCGATCGCGCAGCTGCGGCGCGGGCCCGCCGTGCCGCCCTACAGTGCCTCCGCCGCGTGGTCGGCCAGCCGCGAGCGCTCCCCGCGCTGCAGCGTGATGTGGCCCGAGTGCGCCCAGCCCTTGAAGCGGTCGACGACGTAGGTGAGCCCGGAGCTGCCCTCGGTCAGGTAGGGCGTGTCGATCTGCGCGATGTTGCCGAGGCACACGACCTTGGTCCCCGGACCGGCGCGGGTGATCAGCGTCTTCATCTGCTTGGGCGTGAGGTTCTGCGCCTCGTCGATGATCAGGAACTTGTTGATGAACGTGCGCCCGCGCATGAAGTTGAGGCTCTTGACCTTGATCCTCGAGCGGATCAGGTCGCGCGTCGCGGCGCGCCCCCAGTCGCCGCTCTCGTCGTCGGTCTTGTTCAGCACGTCGAGGTTGTCCTCCAGCGCCCCCATCCAGGGGTTCATCTTCTCCTCCTCGGTGCCCGGCAGGAAGCCGATGTCCTCGCCCACCGGCACCGTGACGCGCGTCATGATGATCTCGGTGTAGACCTTGAACTCCAGCGTCAGCATCAGGCCGGCGGCCAGGGTCAGCAGCGTCTTGCCGGTGCCGGCCTGGCCGAGCAGGGTGACGAAGTCGATGTCGGGGTTCATCAGGAGGTTCAACGCGAAGTTCTGCTCGCGATTGCGCGCGACGATCCCCCATACGTTGTTCTTCTGGTGGGTGTAGTCCTTGAGCGTCGACAGGACGGCGCTCTTGCCCTGGATGTCCTTGACGATGCCGTGGAACGGGGCCTCGCCCGAGCGCTCGAGGAACAGGAACTCGTTGACGTGCAGCGACGGCACCAGCGGCCCGTTCAGGCGGTAGTAGGTGTGGCCGCCCTGCTGCCAGGACTCCATGCCCTTGCCGTGCTTGTCCCAGAAATCGGAAGCCAGTTCGCGGATGCCGGAGTACAGGAGCTCGGTGTCCTCGAGCACCTTGTCGTTGAAGTAGTCCTCGGCGGCGATGCCCAGCGCCCGCGCCTTGATCCGCATGTTGATGTCCTTGGACACCAGGATCACGTTGCGCTTGGGGTGCTGGCGCGACAGGTGCATGACGACCGCGATGATCTGGTTGTCGGCCTTGCCGCTGGCCAGCGAAGGCGGAAGGGTCGTCGCGATCCCCTCCGTCTGCAGGTACAGCCGTCCGGTCGCGGCGCCGCCCGATTTCTCCTCCAGCGGGATGCCCTGCGCGATGCCGGCCGTTCCCGGTTCCGCGTGCGCCGTGACGAGCTCGTCCAGGAAGCGCGACGCCTGGCGGGCGTTGCGCGAGACCTCGGTCATGCCTTTCTTGTGGGCGTCGAGCTCCTCGAGCGTCAGGATCGGCAGGTAGATGTCGTGTTCCTCGAAGCGGAACAGGCTCGTCGGATCGTGCATCAGCACGTTCGTGTCGAGGACGAAAAGCTTGGTCGACTGGGAGGGCCCGACGCGGGCCGGCTTGCGGGAGGGGAGGAGATGCAGCGTGGAAGGAGCGGGGCGCAGCTTGCGTTCGACCATGGGCCTCCTGGAGGATCGGCGGGCGGGGCCCGACACGGCCCCTGCGACCCTAATGTAGGCTCGATCAAGCTCCTCCACAAGGGGTAGCGGTCAGGCGCCGGGTCGATGCAAGATTGTGTGGTGGAAAGCGCACAGCGCGATGCGGGCGGCGATGCTTGGACCACAGGGCCCCGGCATCGCCGCGGTGACGGCGTCAGAGGGTCTTGACGAAATCCAGCACCTCCTGGGCATGACCGGGTACCTTCACGCCGCGCCATTCACGGGCGAGCTTGCCCGCGGCATCGATGACGAAGGTGCTCCTTTCGATGCCGCGTACTTTCTTCCCGTACATGTTTTTCATCTTGATGACGCCGAACTGCGTGCACAGCGCCTCGTCGGTGTCGGCGAGCAGCGCAAACGGGAATGCCATCTTCGCCTTGAAATTCTCGTGCGACTTCAGCGAATCGCGCGACACCCCGGCAACGACGGTACCGAGCTTCACGAACTTGGCGTGCAGGTCGCGAAACTGCATGCCCTCGGTCGTGCAGCCAGGGGTGTTGTCCTTGGGATAGAAATAGAGCACGACCGGGTGGCCGGCATGGTCGGACAGGCGAAAGGTCCCGTCGGTGGAGGCGATCTCGAAATCGGCGACACGCGCGTCGGTCATGGCAGGTTCCTCGGGTCGGAGGGTCAGGCGGCTTGGCGCAGCAGGGAGTCGGCGAGGAACTCCTCGCCCTGGACGAGCAGCGTTCCGCTGCGTCCGGCGACGGTGCCAGCACCCACTTCGCAGCGAGGCAGCGCGAGCGGCTCGATCGCATCGCGCAACGCCCGCACTGGTCCCAGCGACCAGCCCTGGGCTTTCCAGCCGGTCAGCAGCTGCTCGAACGCTCCGGCAAGCCGTCCGCCTTCGAGCTCCGCATGCAGCGTGTACACGTGGCCCGAGGCGAGCGGCTCCCGCGTGCGCTCGAGAACGTGCGCGGCGACGTTGTCCTCGCTGATCGTGTCGACGCCGATCAGCTCGTCGAGGGTCGGCAGGGTCGTCGGGAACTGCGGGCAGCGGATGAGCTCGCCATGCCAGACCGGCAGGTGCGGGTGGGTGCCGCGGCCGTCGGAGCAGTAGTCGAAGCCGAGCTGCTGGGTGAGGCGCAGCGCGTGGACGTTCATCTGCCAGCCGGCGGCGCCGTGGGTCGTCGGCGGCTCGCCGAAGATCGAAAGGTAGCGCTCGCAGGCCGCGTGCATCTCGCGGCGGGTCCACTCGGCGTCGGCGGTCGCCACGCCGTCCTGCCAGCGGATGTGATCCCAGCAGTGGATGCCGGTCTCGTGGCCGGCATCGCGAACGCTCTTCATGACGTCGGACGCGCGGGCGCCGATGTCGGGCCCGGGCAGCAGCGTCCCGTACAGCAGCGTCTTCAGGCCATAGTGCTTGAGCACCGAGGTGCGGCGCACCTTGCCGAAGAAACCTGCGCGGAAGATCCGCTTGATCGCACGCCCCGTGTGGTCGGGGCCCAGCGAGAACAGGAACGTCGCCGTGACGCCGTGGCGGCCGAGGATCGCGAGGAGTCGCGGTACCCCTTCGCGCGTGCCGCGCAGCGTGTCGACGTCGACCTTGAGGCCCAGCCTCATTCGACCAGGGCGCGTGCGTCGGCGACGTGGCCCCGGTACGCGTCGAAGATGCGCCGCAGCGCATCCTCCATCGACACGCGCGGCTGCCACTGCAGGTCGGCGCAGGTGTTGTCGATCTTCGGAACGCGGTTCTGCACGTCCTGGTAGCCGCTGCCGTAATAGGCCGCGGCCGTGGTGTCGACGATGCGCACGGCGGCCGCGCTGTCGCGGTACTCGGGATACTGCGCCGCCATCGCGAGCATCATCTGCGCGAGATCGCGCACCGAGTAGTTGTTCGCGGGATTGCCGATGTTGTAGATCTTGCCGCTCGCGATCCCGCCCGGGTTGTCGATGATCTTCATCAGCGCGGCGATGCCGTCGTCGATGTAGGTGAAGGCGCGCTTCTGCGTGCCCCCGTCGACCAGCTTGATCGGCTCGCCGCGGACGATGTGGCCGAGGAACTGGGTGATCACGCGCGAGCTGCCTTCCTTGGGCGCGTTGATCGAATCGAGGCCGGCGCCGATCCAGTTGAACGGCCGGAACAGCGTGTAGTCGAGGCCTTCCTGCTGCCCGTAGCCGTGGATGACGCGGTCCATCAGCTGCTTGGCGCAGGAATAGATCCAGCGCGGCTTGTTGATCGGCCCCAGCACCAGGTTCGAGCTCTCGGGGTCGAACTCGGCATCGGCGCACATGCCGTAGACCTCCGAGGTCGACGGGAACACGACGCGCTTGCGGTGGCGGACGGCCGCGCGGACGATCGGCAGGTTCGCCTCGAAGTCGAGCTCGAACACGCGCAGCGGCTCGCGGACGTAGGTTGCAGGCGTGGCGATCGCCACCAGCGGCAGCAGCACGTCGCATTTCTTGACGTGGTACTCGATCCACTCGCGGTTGATGGTGATGTCGCCTTCGAAGAAATGAAAGCGGGGCTCACCGAGCAGATCCGCGATGCGGTCGGTCTGCATGTCCATGCCGTAGATTTCCCAGTCCGTGCCGGCGATGATCGCTTGCGACAGGTGGTGGCCGATGAAGCCGTTGACGCCGAGGATGAGGATGCGCTTCATGGAGAGGGTGTGATCCGGCGGCTGCCTGGGGGGCGCATTGTACCGCGCCGGGCTGCGCAACCCGGCGTCAGGGGCGGGGAGCGGCGGTCCCGCCCGCGAGCGCCGGAAGCGCCAGTGGCGCAGCGCCGAAGCGCTCGGCGACCATCGCCGGCGGATGGATCCGTCCGTCGATCTCCAGCGCGTCGATGCGCAGGACGCCTCCGCCGCCGCAGCGCGCGAGGAGCATGCCGGCGTCGACGGTCAGCGCAGGCAGCCCGGAAATCCCGCCGGTCGCGGCGATTCGCGTGCGCAGCACGCGCGCCGGATGCCCGGCGATGGTGGTGAATGCGCCGGGGTAGGGCGGGGCGACCGCGCGCACCAGGTTGTGGATGCTCTGCGCGGAGTGCGACCAGTCGATCCGGCCGTCCTCGGGCCTGCGCCCGCCGAAATAGGAGCCGCGCGCGATGTCGTTGGGCAATCGCGGCGCGGTGCCCGCGAGCAGCGCCGGCAGCACGTCGTCGAGGCAGATCTCCGCGGCGACGGTCACCTTGTCGAAGACCTCCTTCGCGGTGTCGTCGGGCAGGATCGGCACCGCCTGCTGCGCGACGATGTCGCCGGCATCGGGCTTGTCGGCCATGTAGTGCAGGGTCGCGCCGGTGCGCCGCTCGCCGTGGAGCACCGCCCAGTTGACGGGTGCGCGGCCGCGATAGTGCGGCAGCAGCGAGCCGTGCATGTTGAGGGCGCCGCGCGAGGCCAGCGCGAGCAGCGGCGCCCCGAGCATCGCGCGGTAGTAGAAGCTGAACACGAAGTCGGGGGCGAGCGCCGCTATCCTAGCGACCGTTTCCTGCGCGTTGGCATTCGCCGGCGCGATCCACGGCAATCCGAGGTCCGCGGCCACGTCGGCCACGCGCGCGAACCATTGCGTCTCGGCGGGATCGTCCTCGTGGGTGACGACCAGGGCAACGTCGACGTCGTGGGCGCGCAGCACGCGCAGGCAGCGCGCCCCGACGTTGTGATAGGCGAAGACGACCGCGCGGGTCATTGCGCGCCGGGGCTCGCGTCCTGCGTGCGTCGCTCCGCAGAGACCTGTCCGAGCTCGCGGGCGTCGAGCGACTCCAGCCGGCGCTCGTCGCGCGCCTGTGGCTCGCGCTCGAGGACGGCGCGGATCACGTAGCTCGGGCGGGTGCGGACCTGCTGGTAGATGCGGCCCACGTATTCGCCGAGGAGCCCCACGCCGAACATGATCCAGCCGACCAGGAAGAACGCCAGGATGTCGCGGTCCCACAGCGTCTTGATCCCCTCGACGAGGCCGCCGGCGATCGTGCGCTCGGTCATCACCACCGCGTAGAGGACGATCGATCCGAAGGCGACCAGCATGCCCAGCACGGAGAAGAGCTGCAGCGGCACCAGCGAGAACCCGGTGACGAGGTCGAAGTTGAGGCGGATCAGGCGGTAGAGCGAATACTTGGACTCGCCCGCGGCGCGCTCCTCGTGCTCGACGTCGATCTCCGTCGGATGATGCGCGAACGTGTAGGCGAGCGCGGGGATGTAGACGCTGACCTCGCGCGCGGCCGCGACTGCGTCGACGATGTCGCGGCTGTAGGCGCGCAGCATGCATCCCTGGTCGGTCATCTTGATGCGGGTGATGCGCTCGCGCAGCCGGTTCATCAGCCGCGACGCCGCGCGCCGCCACCACGCGTCCTCGCGGTTGCGCCGCACGCCCCCGACGTAGTCGGCCCCGGCATCCATCGCGGCCAGCAGCTTGGCGATCTCCTCCGGGGGGTTCTGCAGGTCCGCGTCGAGGGTCACGATGCGCTCGCCGCGCACCCGTGCGAATCCGGCGAGGATCGCCAGATGCTGGCCGAAATTGGCGTTGAACAGGATCACCCGCGTGACGTCGGGTCGGGCCGCGAACTGGTCCTTGAGCATCGCCGCCGACCGGTCCCGGCTGCCGTCGTTGATGAAGATCACCTCGTAGGGCACCCCCAACGCATCGAGGGCCGGGTAGAGCCGAGCGAAGAGCTGCGGCAGGCCCGCTTCCTCGTTGTAGACGGGAATGACGACCGACAGCTGCGGTGCGCTCATCGCAGGTCCTTCGCCCTTGCGCGCGCGGCGGCAGCGCGTGTCTGGTGCTGGCTCATGTCCGGTCGATGCGATGCCCGGCGATGATCTCGGCGCATGCGGCGCAGACGCGGTCGACGTCGGCGATGCTCATCGCCGCATGCAGGGGCAGGGTCACGGTGGACTCGGCGATGCGCTCGGTGTTGGGGAGGTCGCCCTGGCGGTAGCCGTAGCGGCGTCCCAGGGTGGACAGGTGCAGCGCCTCGTACGACACGCCGGTCGCGATGCCGCGCTCGGCGAGCGCATCGCGGAACGCCTTGCGCGACAGCGTCAGCGCGTCGAGCGGGAGCAGGATGCAGAACATGTTCCACGACTGGCCGTCGCCTTCGACGGGGCGCGGCGGCAGCACGCAGGCGGGATCGGTCGCGAAGCGCTCGAAGTAGCGCGTCACCAGCGCCCGGCGCCGCTCGAGGAACACGGGCAGGCGCTCGAGCTGGGCGGCGCCGATCCGCGCATTGACGTCGGGAAGGTTGAACTTGCCGCCGGGAAAGCCGACGTCGCGCGTCCCGTCCGGCAGGCGCTCGATGCCGTGGAAGCGCAGGATGTCGACGCGGCGCGCCTCGTCGGCGTCGTTGCAGACCAGCGCGCCGCCCTCGATCGACGTGATGTTCTTGTTCGGGTGGAAGCTGAAGGTCACGAGGTCGCCGAATGCGCCGATCGGCGAGCCTTTCCAGCGCGAGCCGAGCACCAGGGCCGCGTCCTCGATGACGCGCAGGCCGTGCCCGCGCGCGAGGGCGTAGAGCGCGTCCATGTCGACCAGCGAGCCCGGCCAGTGGGTCGGGATGATCGCGCGCGTGCGCGCGCCGATGCGCGCCTCGACCTGGCCGAGGTCGATGTTGCGGGTCACCGGATCGCAATCGACGAACACCGGCGTCGCCCCGACCTTGACGATCATGTTGAGGACGGTGAAGAAGCTCTGCGCGCAGGTGATCACCTCGTCGCCCGGTCCGATGCCGGCGAGCTGCAGCGCGATCTCGACCGCCGCGGTCGCCGAGGTGACGACCCGCACCGGCCGGCCGCCGCAGAATTCGGACAGCGCGGCCTCGAAGCGCTCGACCCAGGGGCCGCTGGTGATGTGGCCCGAACGCAGCACGTCGCCGACGGCGGCGATCGTCGCCTCGTCGATCAGGGGGCTGGCGAACTTCAGGTTCCGGTCAGGGCTCATCGGGCTCCCGGTTTCAGCTCTTGGCGACCAGCCAGACGCCGGCGACGATGAACCCGATGCCCAGCCAGCGCTGCACGCTGACCGCCTCGCCGAAGAGGTAGTGCGCCGCGACCGCGTTGACCACATAGCCCAGCGACAGCATCGGGTAGGCGACCGACACGGGGACGCGCGACAGGCCGAGGATCCACACCACCAGGCTCACGACGTAGAGCGCGACGCCGCCGATGAAATGGCTTTCGGTCGCCATGCGCACGAACGTCCCGAGCCAGTTGTGGGCGGTCAGGGTGATGACGCCGAGCCGGTTGGTGCCGGCCTTCAGCAGGAGCTGCGCGGCGGCGTTGAGCAGCACGCCGGTGATCAGGAACAGGAACGCGGAGAGGCCCATGGCTGTCCGGTGTCAGCGTCGCTCGACCAGCACGCGCCGCGAGTCGCTGGCGATCACCCGCATCGGCACGCCTTGCCTGGCCAGCGCCGCCCGGGTCTCGGGCGACATCAGCGCATAGCCCTGCGGCAGCGCCTCCCAGCGCGGGATCCAGTCCTCGACCCTGGGGATCGCAAGCTCGGGCTGGAGGTCGAGTCCCATGCTCATCTCGTCGCGATAGGCGACCAGCGTCGTCGTCCGGCGCAGGTAGAAGGGAAGGGTCTGGTCGTACATCCGGACCTGGTAGAAAGGCGCATTGCGATCGTACGGAGGATCGGCGGCGTTTTCCAGCGCCGTGACGAGGTCGGCCGCCGAGCGTATGGCGCGGAAGACGTCGGCGCCCTTGAAGAATGCCTGCATCGACAGCATCGTCGAGATCGCGATGACGGCAATGGCGGTGCTGCGCGCCGCCGCGCCACCGCGCCGCATCACCACCCAGCCGACGGCATAGCCGGCGGCGACGATCCCCAGCCCCGCCTCGACCCAGGGCCCCAGCGCCGCGTAGATCGCCAGCGGCGTCTCGGCGTTGGCGAGCCTCGCGGCGAGGGCGGGATAGCCGAGCATCGCGGCCCCCCACAGCAGGATCGTGGTGCCGGCCAGCAGCGCCATCAGCGACGCCAGCGAACGCGCCGTCATGGCCTCGAGCTGCCATCCCAGGACCAGCGCCAGCGCCGGGAACATCGGCAGGATGTAGGAGGGGAGCTTCGAATGCGAGACGCTGAAGAAGACGAGGATGAACGCCGACCAGATCAGGCAGAAGCGCGCCCACGAGAAGCCGCCGGCATCGGCCGCGGCGTCGCGCCAGCTCGCCCGGAGGCGCCACAGGAACACCCCCGTCCAGGGCAGCAGCCCGATCACCAGCATCGGCAGGAAATACCACCAGGGGCCGGGACGGCGGCTCTCGGGGGTCAGGAAGCGCTGGATGTGCTCGTGGATGAAGAAGAAGCGCGCGAACTCGGGATTGCGCATCGACACGACGACGAACCACGGCGCCGCCAGCAGCAGCAGCAGCGGCAGGCCCCTGGCGAGGTACAGGCGCTTCCAGGGGGCGAAGTCGCGCGTCGCCAGCGAATACAGGAGCAGCGTGGTCCCGGGAATGGCCAGCGCGACCACCCCCTTGGTCAGGATTCCCGCCGCGGTGGCCACGTAGGCGACAAGCATCATCCGCTGGCGCTCGCGCGGTGGCGCGCCGGCCCGCTGCGCGAGCAGGAAACCGACCAGCGCCAGGGTGAGGCAGAACGACAGCAGGGCGTCGAGGGTCAGGATGTGCGCGATGCCGAAGTGCCAGATGCAGCTTGCCAGCACGGCCGCCGAATAGACGCCGACCGCGGGCGAGGCGAGGACGGCGCCCGCCCAGCCGACGGCGGCGACGGTCAGGAATCCGGCGAGCGCCGTCGGCAGGCGCGCCGACCATTCGCTGACGCCGAAAGCCTCGAAGCTCGCTGCGGTGAGCCAGTACTGCAGCGCCGGCTTCTCGAAATACTTGATGCCGTTGACGCGCGGGGTCACCCAGTTGCCGGTCGCCACCATCTCGCGCGCGATCTCGGCATAGCGGCCCTCGTCGGGATGCTGGAGCTTGCGCACGTCGAGGTTCGCGAACCACACGACCGTCGCAATCAGGGCGAGGACGATCCAGGTGCGTCGGGACAGGGAGGCGATCAAGGGTCCGATGAAGCGTTGGTCCGGCCCGCGGCGCGCGGGGCCGGCGGGGCGGCGCGACGCATTCTACCGTGCCGCTGCGGCCGGGGCCGCATGCTAAATTCGGCGCGCGTACCTTGCCCGCGCGCCGCCGCGCAGGCTCGCTCCATCCGCCCATGCCAACGTCCGACGCGTCGATCGCCATCTCGCCTGCAGGCCCCGAGGACATCGACCTCGTCCAGCGCCTCGCGCACGAGATCTGGCATCGCCATTACCCGGGCATCATCACCACCGAGCAGATCGACTACATGCTCGAACGGGGCTATGCGCGCGAGGCGCTGCTGCCGCTCGTCGTCCCCGATGCGTGCCGGATGACCCCCGGCGAACGCGGCATCGCGCTGGCCAGGATCGACGGGGCCGCGGTCGGCTTCGTCGCCTGGAGCCCGGCCGGCGAGAATGCCTCGATGAAGCTCGAGAAGCTCTATGTCCTGCCCGAGCACCACGGCAAGGGGGTCGGGCGGGCCCTGATCGAGCACGTGGCCGGGCGCGCGCGCGACGCCGGCTGCCGATCGCTGACCCTCAACGTCAACCGCGGCAACACGGGCTCGATCCGCGCCTACCAGCGCTGCGGCTTCAGCATCGCCGCCAGCGGCGATTTCCCCATCGGCGGCGGCTACGTGATGGAAGACTTCATCATGCAGCGGGACATCTGAGCGAAGATCCGACCCATGCCCGTACCGCTGATCCTCTACGACAACTTCACGCGCAGCCTGCGCGAATTCCAGCCGCTTCATCCCGAAGGCGAGGTCGGCATCTACACCTGCGGCCCGACCGTCTACGACTACCAGCACATCGGCAACTTCCGGACCTTCCTGTTCGAGGACGTGCTGAAGCGGGTGCTGCGCTGGAACGGCTACCGCGTCCGCCACGTGATGAACATCACCGACGTGGGCCACCTGACCTCCGACGCCGACACCGGCGAGGACAAGATGGAGAAAGGCTCGCGGCGCACCGGGAGGACGGCATGGGAGATCGCCGCGCTCTACACCCAGGCCTTCCTCGACGACCTCGACCTCCTCCACATCGAGCGCCCCGACGTGCTGCCGCGGGCGACCGAGCACATTCCCTCGCAGATCGAGTTCATCGCCGACCTGGAGCGCAAGGGGTACACCTATCGCACCGCCGACGGCATCTACTTCGACACCAGCCGGCAGGCCGATTACGGCTATCTCGCGAGGCTCGACAAGGCCGGGCTCGAAGGCGGCAGGCGGGTCGACCTCGGCGACAAGCGCAGCGCCACCGATTTTGCGCTCTGGAAGTTCTCGCCTGCGGGCAGCACCCGGCAGATGGAGTGGGACAGTCCCTGGGGACGGGGCTTTCCCGGTTGGCACATCGAATGCTCGGCGATGGCGCAGGATTACCTCGGCGACTACTTCGACATTCATTGCGGGGGCGAGGACCACATCCCGGTGCACCACACCAACGAGATCGCGCAGACCGAGGCGCGCGTCGGCACCCGGCTCGCGAACTTCTGGATGCACGGCTACTTCCTGCTCGCCAACGACGCCAAGATGGCCAAGTCGGCCGGCGAGTTCCTGCGCGTCCAGGCGCTGGTCGATCGCGGCTACGATCCGCTGGCGTTCCGCTACCTGTGCCTGACCGGCCACTACCGGAGCCAGCTCAACTTCACCTGGGACGCCCTCGATGCGGCGGCGACCGGCCTTTCGAGGATGCGTTCGGGTTTCCACGCGCTCCCCGGCGCGCCTGACGCTGCCGACGAGACGCTGGTCGCGCGCTTCGCGGCCCAGGTCAACGACGACCTCAACCTGCCGCGGGCGCTCGCCGTCGCTTGGGAGGCGCTGCGCGGCGGATTGCCGGGGCCCGTCAAGCGGGCGACGCTCGCGCGCTTCGACCAGGTGTTCGGCCTCGGGCTCGAAGCCTGGCGCCCGAAGGTGGAGGAGGTCCCCGCCGACATCGATGCCCTCGCCCGTGCGCGCGTCGCGGCGCGCAAGGCGAAGGACTGGGGCGAAGCCGATCGCCTGCGCGCCGCGCTGCACGACGCCGGCTGGGACATGGAGGACCGCGCCGACGGCTATGCGCTGAAGCGCAGATAGGCGGGCGCGCCCCCGCTCATCCGGCGGGCGTGCCCCGCGCGCGGCCCTTCTGCCAGAGGACGTCGGGAACGCCCGATGCGTGGTTGAGCCGGCGCGCGACGACGAACAGCAGGTCGGACAGGCGGTTCAGGTAGACGCGGCTGTCCTGCGACACCGTCTCGTGGCGGGCGAGTGCGACGACGGCGCGCTCGGCGCGGCGGCAGACGGTGCGCGCGACATGCGCGAGCGCCGCCGCACGGGTGCCGCCGGGGAGGATGAACTCCTTGAGCGGCGCGAGACCCGCGTTGATGTCTTCCACTGCCTCCTCGAGGCGGCGCACGTGGTCGGCGGTCACCGCCGCATGGCCCGGGATGGAGAGCTCGCCGCCGAGATCGAAGAGGTCGTGCTGGACGTCGATCAGCAGGGTTGCGATCGCGTCCGGCAGCGGCTCGGCAAGCAGCGCGCCCACGCTCGAGTTGAGCTCGTCGACGGCGCCGATGGCGGCGATGCGCAGACTGTCCTTGTCCACGCGCGAGCCGTCGCCGAGGCCGGTGGTTCCCGAGTCGCCGGTGCGCGTGACAATGCGGGAGAGGCGGTGGCCCATCGTGCTTCGATCCCGGTCCGGAAGCCGCCGATCGTCGTCGATTTTGCTAGGATTGTCCACCGGAGGAGAAAAGGGCAGGGAGCGCGCCATGGCGACCGTAGGCATCTACGACCAGCAACTCGACCGCAACGCGGCGAACTACGCGTCGCTGACGCCGATCTCGCTGATCGCGCGCACCGCCTACACCTGGCCGCAGCGGATCGCCGTCGTGCACGGAGCGAGGCGCTACACCTGGAGCGAGACCTATGCGCGCTCGCGCAGGCTGGCCTCGGCGCTCGCCCATCGCGGGATCGGCGTCGGCGACACCGTCGCGGTCATGCTCGCGAACACGCCCGAGATGGTCGAATGCCATTTCGGCGTGCCGATGACCGGCGGCGTGCTGAACACGCTCAATACGCGGCTCGACGCGGAGACCATCGCGTTCATGCTCGAGCACGGCGAGGCGAAAGTCCTGCTCACCGACACCGAGTTCTCGCCGGTGATCGCCGCGGCGCTGAACCGCCTGCCGAAGAAGCCGCTGGTGATCGACGTCGTCGACACGCTGGGGCCGGGCGGCGATCTCCTGGGCGAATCCGACTACGAGACGTTCATCGCCAAGGGCGACGCCGATTTCGCCTGGCAGCCGCCGGCGGACGAGTGGCAGGCGATCTCGCTCAACTACACGTCGGGGACGACCGGCAATCCCAAGGGGGTCGTCTACCACCATCGCGGCGCCTACCTGAACGCGCTGTCGAACATCGTCGATTGGGGCATGCCGCGGCACTCGGTCTACCTGTGGACGCTGCCGATGTTCCACTGCAACGGATGGTGCTTCCCGTGGACGATGGCGGCGAACGCCGGCACCAACGTGTGCCTGCGCCGGGTCGAGGCCGGGGCGATCCTCGATGCGATCCGCGAGCACCGGGTCACCCACTATTGCGGCGCGCCGATCGTGCACTCGATGCTGATCAATGCGCCCGACGAGATGAAGGCAGGCATCACCCACAAGGTCAGCGCACTGGTTGCCGCCGCCGCGCCGCCGGCGGCGGTGATCGAAGGGATGGAGCGGCTGGGTTTCGAGATCACCCACGTCTACGGGCTGACGGAGACCTACGGACCCGCCGCCGTCTGCGCCAAGCAGGCCGAGTGGGCGAGCCTCGACATCGGCGCACGCACCGAGCGCAACGGACGCCAGGGGGTGCGCTACACCTGCCAGGAAGGCATGACGGTGATGGACCCGGCAACGATGCAGCCCGTGCCCTGGGACGGCGAGACGATGGGCGAGATCATGTTCCGGGGCAACATCACGATGAAGGGTTACCTGAAGAACCCCAGCGCCACCGACGAATCCTTCGCCGGCGGGTGGTTCCACACCGGCGATCTCGCGGTGATGCAACCCGACGGCTACGTGAAGATCCGCGACCGTTCCAAGGACGTCATCATCTCCGGCGGCGAGAACATCAGCTCGCTCGAGGTCGAGGACGTCCTCTACCGGCATCCGGCGGTCCTCGCGGCGGCCGTGGTCGCCAAGCCCGACCCCAAGTGGGGAGAGACGCCCTGCGCGTTCGTCGAGATCAAGCCGGGCGCCCAGCTGACCGAAGCCGAGGTGATCGAGCATTGCCGCGCGCAGCTCGCGCGCTTCAAGGTGCCCAGGAGCGTGGTCTTCGCCGAGCTGCCGAAGACCTCGACGGGCAAGATTCAGAAGTTCATCCTGCGCAAGCTCGCGCAATCGACGGCGGCCATCGAATGAACGCACCCGTGGAAGCGAACCTGAGTCCCTACGTCCTGAGCGAAACCCGCGACGGCGTCCGCACGCTGACGCTGAACCGCGGCGAGCGCTTCAACCCGCTGTCGTTCGACATGCTCGCCGCCCTCGAGGCGGCGATCGACGAGGTCGCCGCCGAGCCCGCGATCCGCGCCGTGGTGCTGGCGGGCGCCGGACGCGGCTTCTGCGCGGGCCACGACCTGAAGGAGCTGCGCGCGCAGCGCTCGCCGGAATGGCGGCGCGGGCTGTTCGACCTCTGCAGCCGCGTGATGATCAAGCTGACGCAGCTTCGGCAGCCGACGATCGCGCGCGTGCATGGCATGGCGACCGCGGCGGGCTGCCAGCTGGTGTCGATGTGCGACCTCGCGGTGGCCGCCGACACGGCGCGCTTCGCCCTGCCCGGCGTCAACGTCGGTATCTTCTGCTCGACGCCCGCCGTGGGGGTGGGGCGCAACGTCGCACGCAAGCGCGTGATGGAGATGCTCCTGACCGGCGAGCCGATCGACGCTGCGACTGCGCTTTCCTGGGGGCTGGTCAACCGCGTCGTGCCGGGCGACATGCTCGACTCGGCGATCGCCCACTTCACCGGTCTCATCGGCGCGCGCAGCGCCTCGGTCATCGCGCTGGGCAAGCGCGCCTTCTATGCGCAGATCGATGCCTCGCTGCAGGATGCGTACGCGATGACCGGCGAGGTGATGTGCTGCAACCTCGACGACCCCGACGCCGACGAGGGAATCGACGCCTTCGTCGGCAAGCGCCCGGCGAACTGGCGCGCGCCTGGCTGAGTCCCCGGCGCGGTTTCATGACCTCTCCCGCACGCGGAGAGGTCGTCGCCGACCGCGGGCATCGTCGCGCCCCGCCCGCGTTTGACCCGACCTGCCGTAACGCGATAAAATTCAAAGGTTTTGTAGGTCGCCCTGTCGGCGGCCCGTTCCGGCCATGCGACGGCCGATCGCGGGCACGGCGGCATTGACCGCGAGTCGGGCGCAACCGGTGCGGGATGAGGCATGCGCGACGAGCTCGTCGTTGGCAACTGGAAGATGAACGGCGGCCTGGCGGCGAATGCCGGCTTGCTTGCACGCCTGGCGGCGCAATGGACGCCGCGCGAGCGGCGCAAGCTCGCCGTCTGCGTGCCCGCGCCCTACCTCGCGCAGGCGCAGGCGGCGCTGGCGTCGACCGCGGTGATGTGGGGCGTGCAGGACGTGAGCGAGCACGCGTCGGGTGCGTATACCGGCGAGATCTCGGCGGGCATGGCGGCCGAGTTCGGGTGTCGTTACGCGATCGTCGGCCATTCGGAACGCCGCAGGCTGCACGGCGAATCGGATCGGGCGGTGGGCGCGAAGGCCCTGGCGGCCCTGGCGAGCGGCCTGGTTCCCATCGCCTGTGTCGGCGAGACCCTCGACGAGCGCGAGCGCGGCGCAACCGACGAGGTCGTGCTGCGGCAGGTCGATGCGCTGCTCGCGGCGCTGGGTGCGAAAGCGCGCAGCTGCGTGATCGCGTACGAGCCCGTCTGGGCGATCGGCACGGGCAGGACGGCATCGCCCGAGCAGGCGCAGGCGGTGCATGCGTTGCTCCGTTCCCGGCTCGCGAGCGCGGGAGCCGGTGAGGTGAGCCTGCTGTATGGCGGCAGCGTCAAGGGTTCCAATGCCGCTGCGTTGTTCGCGATGCCGGACATCGATGGTGCGCTGGTGGGTGGCGCCTCGCTCGATGCCGATGAATTTTTGACGATCGCCCGTGCCTAACGGACGCAGGCGATGGAATAGGCGGGTATGACTCTGATTCAATCGATCGTACTGGTGCTGCACGTGCTGACGGCGATCGCCGTCATCGGCTTCGTGCTGCTCCAGCATGGCAAGGGCGCGGACATGGGCGCTGCGTTCGGCAGCGGGTCGTCCGGCAGCCTGTTCGGTGCAGCCGGTTCCGCGAACTTCCTCTCGCGCACGACAGCCATACTCGCGACGGTGTTCTTCCTCACCAGCATCGCGCTGACGTGGTTCGGGGCGCGCGAGGGCACGCCGCAGGGCGTCATGGACCAGGGCGTGATGGGGCGCACGGTCGTTCCGCCCGCGGCGCCGGCCGACGTGCCGCAGCCGGCACCGGCGGGGGGCGCCGCAGCGGGAAGCCCCGCAGCGGGGACCGGCGCGCCCGCAGGAAATGCGACCGGAAGCGCGGCGCCGGCACCCGGCGCTGCCGCACCGGCAGCGGCACCGAGGCAGGGCGAGGTTCCAAAGTAGATATCGAGTTGGGCATTTCGGGCAACGCAGGCCGACGTGGTGAAATTGGTAGACACGCTGTCTTGAGGGGGCAGTGGCGAAAGCCGTGGGAGTTCGAGTCTCCCCGTCGGCACCAGATCGAAGCAGCGGGCGGGCGCGCAATCCCCGCCGGAAGGACGTAGCAGCACCGGTCCAAGACCGGCAATTCCGCAGTTCGAGGAGCAGTTCCGCAGCACTTCAGGCGCAAGGCGCCGACCACGATGCTCGAACAGTACTTCCCCATCCTCGTCTTCATCCTGTTTGGCATCGGGATCGGCGCGCTGCTGCTCGTCATCGGGCGCCTGGTCGCGCCCAATCGCCCGGATCCGGAAAAGCTCTCGCCCTACGAGTGCGGATTCGAGGCATTCGAGGACGCGCGGATGAAATTCGACGTCCGCTACTATCTCGTCGCGATACTGTTCATCCTGTTCGATCTCGAGATCGCGTTCCTCTTTCCCTGGGCGGTCGTCCTTCCGAGGATCGGCCTGTTCGGTTTCGGCGCGATGATGATCTTCCTGCTGATCCTCGTCGTCGGCTTCGTCTACGAGTGGAAGAAGGGTGCGCTGGAATGGGAGTGAGGATCCACCATGGCCATTGAAGGCGTGCTGGAGAAGGGCTTCGTCACGACGACGCTCGACAGCGTGATCAACTGGGCGCGCAACGGATCGATGTGGCCGATGACGTTCGGCCTGGCGTGCTGTGCGGTGGAGATGATGCACGCTGGCGCCTCGCGCTACGACCTCGACCGCTTCGGCATCGTCTTCCGCCCGAGCCCGCGGCAGTCCGACGTGATGATCGTCGCCGGGACGCTGTGCAACAAGATGGCGCCGGCGCTGCGCAAGGTGTACGACCAGATGGCCGAGCCGCGCTGGGTGATCTCCATGGGATCCTGCGCCAACGGCGGCGGCTACTACCACTACTCGTACTCGGTGGTCCGCGGCTGCGACCGCATCGTGCCGGTCGACATCTACGTCCCCGGCTGTCCGCCGACGGCCGAGGCCCTGCTCTACGGCATCCTGCAGCTCCAGAACAAGATCTGGCGCACCAACACCATCGCGCGCTGATGTCCGGCCACACCGACACCCTGGTTGCGGCGCTGGGCAGCGCCCTGGAAGGCATGGCGCCGGCCCCGACGGTCGCGCTGGGCGAGGTGACGCTCGTGGTCCCGGCCGACCGCTATCTCGAGGCGATGCGGACGCTGCGCGACCGGCCCGAGCTCGGCTTCGAGACGCTCGTCGACCTCTGCGGCGTCGACTACGCCCGGCACGGCGGCGGCCTGCGCGAGGGCCCGCGCTTCGGCGTCGTCAGCCACCTGCTGTCGCTGTCCAACAACTGGCGGTTGCGGGTGCGCAGCTTCGCGCCCGACGACGATTTCCCCGTCGTACCCAGCGTGATCGACGTCTGGCCGTCGGTCAACTGGTTCGAGCGCGAGGCCTTCGACCTCTTCGGAATCGTGTTTCCGGGACATCCCGACCTGCGGCGGCTGCTCACCGACTACGGATTCGTCGGCCACCCGTTCCGCAAGGATTTCCCGATCTCCGGCTACGTCGAGATGCGCTACGACCCGGAGCAGGCGCGCGTCGTCTACCAGCCGGTGTCGATCGAGCCGCGCGAGATCACGCCGCGGATCATCCGCGAAGAGAATTACGCCGAAGGCGAGTAGCGTGGCCGAGATCCGCAACTACACCATGAACTTTGGGCCGCAGCACCCTGCGGCCCATGGCGTGCTGCGCCTCGTGCTCGAGCTCGACGGGGAGGTGATCGCGCGCGCCGATCCGCACATCGGGCTGCTGCATCGCGCGACCGAGAAGCTCGCCGAGACCAGGACCTGGATCCAGTCGCTGCCGTACATGGACCGGCTCGACTACGTCTCGATGATGTGCAACGAGCACGGCTACTGCCTCGCGA
>JBLMVY010000009.1:0-7228 GCA_050256935.1 Candidatus Levyibacteriota bacterium
GCCGACCGGGACTTCGAGGATGCGGCCCGTGCACTTGACGGTGTCGCCCTCGCTGATGTGCTCGTATTCGCCCAGCACGACCGCGCCGACCGAGTCGCGCTCGAGGTTCAGCGCGAGGCCGTAGGTGTTGCCGGGGAACTCCAGCATCTCGCCCTGCATCGCGTTCGACAGGCCGTGGATGCGGCAGATGCCGTCGGTGACGGACACGACCGTGCCCTGGGTGCGCACTTCCGCGCCCATGTCGAGGCTCTGGATCCGCGCCTTGATGATTTCGCTGATTTCCGAAGGATTCAGTTGCATGATGTGTTCCCTGTCGTTAGGCGCGAAGCTGCGTCGACATGACGTCGAGCTTCGCCTGCACCGACCCGTCGATCACCGCGTCACCGACCGTCACGCGCGCACCGCCGATCAGCTCGGGGTTGATGGTCACGGTCGCCTCGATCTTGCGGCCGAAGCGCTTCTCCAGCGCCGCCTTGAGCTCGGCGACCTGCGCGTCGCTCAGCTCGAACGCCGACTCGATCGTCGCCTTGGCGGTCGCCTCGGCGCTGTCCTTCAGCGCATCGAATTGCGAGGAGATCTGCGGCAGCAAGGTGATGCGGTCGGCCTCGACCAGCACGCGCACGAAGTTGCGCATCCTGGCGTCGAAGCGGTCGCCCGCGATCGACAGCAGCAGCGACTCCCTGGCGCCGGCGTCGAGCCGCGGATTGTCCAGCGCCGCCGCGACGCGCTCGTCGCCGACGATCGTGGCGCCGAAGCGCAGTGCCTGCGACCACGCGCCGAGCACCCCGTCCTGGCGCGCGATCTCGAACGCCGCCTCGGCGTAGGGTCGCGCGATTGTCGCGAGTTCTGCCATTTCGCGCCGTCCGCCTCAGAGTTCCTGGCGGATCGCGGCCAGCAGGTCGGCGTGCGCCTTGGCGTCGACCTCGCGCTTGAGGATCTTCGCCGCGCCGGCGACCGCGAGGTCCGCGACCTGGTTGCGCAGCTGCTCGCGCGCGGCGGCGTACTCCTGCTGCGCTTCCGCCTTGGCGGCGGCGATGATGCGCTCGCGCTCGGCCGCCGCCTCGACCTTCGCCTGGTCCATGGTCTCGGACCGGAACTTCTCGCCGGTCGCGACGATTTCACCCGCCTTGGCCTTGGCCTCGGCGATCAGGTCGGCGACCCGCTTCTCGGCGCTCGCAAGGCTCTGCCGGCCCTGCTCGCCCGCCGCGAGGCCATCGGCGATCTGCTTCTGGCGGGTCTCCACCGCACGCATCAGCGGCGGCCAGATGAATTTCGCCGTGAACCAGATGAACAGGCCGAAACCGACGGCCTGCATCAGCAGGGTGAGATTGATGTTCATCGCTGCACTCTTTCGAAGATCGATGCGCCTGCCGGCGGATGCCTTACTTGAGGCCGGCGGGGATCAGCGGGTTGCCGAACGCGAACAGCATCGCGATGCCCAGCCCGATGATGAACGACGCGTCGATCAGGCCGAGGAGCAGGAACACCTTCGCCTGCAGCTGGGGCATCAGCTCGGGCTGGCGCGCGGCGCCTTCGAGGAAGCGCGAGCACATGATGCCCACGCCGATGCACGCGCCGAGCGCGCCCAGGCCGATCATCAGGCCGATGCCGATCCCGGTGAAGCCCTGGATCTGCGCGATCAGTTGAAGCTTGTCCATTTCGTTTCCTTTCGTCGAGCGGGGTTTGACTTGAGAAAAAGGGGTTGCGCGCTGCGTACGGGGCGGCCCGGCGACTGCCGCGCCGCCGCGCGTCCGTCCTAGTGGTGCTCGTGCGCCATCGCGATGTACACGATCGTGAGCATCATGAAGATGTAGGCCTGCAGCGCGACGATCAGGATGTGGAAGATCGACCAGCCCAGGTCCAGGAGCGCGCCGAAGACGACGCCGGCGATCCCGGTGGCCGCCCACATGCCGAGCAGCAGGAAGATCAGCTCGCCCGCGTACATGTTGCCGAACAGCCGCAGCGAATGCGACAGCGGCTTCGACACGTACTCGACGAGGTTGAACAGGAGGTTGAACGGCCACAGGATCGGGTTCGACCCGAACGGCGCGCAGAACAGCTCGTGGATCCATCCGCCGAGGCCCTTGACCTTGATGCTGTAGAAGATCATCAGGCCGAAGACCGACAGCGACAGCGCGAACGTCGTGTTGACGTCGGCGGTGGGGACGAAGCGGAATTTCTCGAAGCCGGCGGCGTGCAGGCCGGTGGCGACGATGTCCAGCGGCAGGAAGTCCATCGCGTTCATGACCAGCACCAGCACGAAGGTGGTGAGCGCGATCGGCGCGACCATCCTGGAGCTGCCGTTGTAGATGCTCTTGACCTGCTCGTTGACGAAGTCGACGGCGAGCTCGACGAAGGCCTGGGTCTTCGACGGCACCGCCGCCCGCGCCTTGCGCGTGACCAGCCACAGGAAGCCGAAGGTCAGCACGCCGATCACCGCGGAGGTGAGGATGGTGTCGAGGTTGATCGTCCAGAACCCTCCCGGGCCCACCGGCTGCGTCAGGAACGACAGGTGGTGGTTGATGTATTCGGTCGGGTTCTCGTACGTGGCGGCCATCGGAGTTTCCGGATCGGGCAACTAACTATCAATCGCGAACGAACAGGGCAACGCGAAACAGCAATACGGTGATGATGAAAGCCGCGAACAGCGCCGGCAGCACCAGGTCGTGGTAGGTCAGCAGCACCAGCAACAACTGGCCGAGGATCATGATGATCTTGGCGGCCTCGGCCCGGACCGCGCCCATGACCGTCGCGCCCGGCGTCCGCACCGGCGACAGCCGGGCGACGAACGCGTAGACGACGCCGGCGGAGACGTTGATCAGCCCCCCCAGCAGCGCCGAGAGCGCTCCGTTCAGCCCGGCCAGCGCGCCCGCGATCGCCGCAATGACCAGCGTCGCGCCCGCCTGCCAGACCAGTGCAGTTCGAAGCGGTCTGAGGGAAAACGGAGGTGACACGGTCCTGTGGCGCGCCTGCAGCTCGCATGCACCGGCGAGCTGCGCGAAGCCCGAGCAAACTTTGCAATATTAACCGGTTTCGCCCCCGTTTCGCAACGAAATGTTGCACCGCAACCTCTGCCGGTGCAGCGCTCCGCCCTGTCGCGGTGCGCAACGACCGGGCGGTTGCCGGTGCGCCCCGGAATCGCGCGGCGCGCGCGGGCGATCAGCCGCCCGACAGGGCGGCGACGATCATCACTTCGGCGTCGGAGGAGAGCGGCGTCGCCAGGTCGCGCGTCAACCGGCCGCCGACGAAGAGCTGGATGTGGGGGCGCAGGTGGCGCTGCTCGTCGATGATGCGAAAGCGGATGCCGGGATAGGCGCCGTCGAGGGCGGCGAGCACGCCGCCCACCGTCGGTGGCAGCTCGGGCGCGAGCACCGGGACCGCGACCGCGACCTCGGCCTGGCCGGTGTAGGAGCGCAGCGGCGTCGGGATCTTCACCCGCACCACGGCGGCGGCTTCGCGCGAGGCGCGGGCCGTCATCGCGCGCCCCGCCCGCGCAAGCGATGCGCGCGAAGCAAGCGCTCGCTAGCGCCGGGCGCGGTCGCCCGCTTCCGCAACGTCATCAGCCCGCCTCGAGCGCGAAGATGTGCGGCAGATGCCGCGCAAGGCAGCGGAACGTCCGGCCTTCGTCACGCGTGCCCCAGATCTCGCCCGAGGTCGTCCCGAAATAGAGTCCCATGGGATCGCGCAGGTCGGTGGTCATCGCCTGCCGCTTGACCGTCCACCACGCCTGCGACTTGGGCAACCCCTGGTCCTGCCGCTTCCACGACTTGCCCGCGTCGCGCGAGCGATAGACCGCCGGGCGCCCGCCCGGTGCGGTCCGCGGCCACACGCTGGTTCCATCCATGGGAAACACCCACAGCGAATCGGGGTCGCGGGGATGCACGGCCATCGGAAAGCCGACGTCGCCGACCGACTTGGGCATCGGCGCGCCGATGTCCTGCCAGGTGTCGGACGGCCGGTCGATGCGGTAGATGCCGCAATGGTTCTGCTGGTAGAGGCGGTCGGGGTTGCCGCCCGCGAAGCGGACGCAGTGGGGGTCGTGACCGAACTCGGGCGCCGGCGTGGGCAGGAAGTCGGCGCGCACGCCCTTGTTGAGCGGCCGCCAGTCCGCGCCCGCATCCACCGACTCGAAGACCCCGCCGCTCGACATGCCGATGTAAAGGTGCGTCCGGTCGCGCGGATCGACGAGGATCGAGTGCAGCTTGGGCCCGTCGGGGGTGCCGTCCTGGTCGCCGCCACACCACGCCTTGCGCTGCGGGTGGGCGTTGAACCCGGCCACACCCTCCCAGGTCGCGCCCGCGTCGGTCGACCGGAACAGGCCCTGGGGCGAGGTTCCCGCATACCAGACGCCCGGCTCGCTGGCGTGGCCCGGCGTCAGCCAGAACGTATGATCGACGACGCGGCCACTGCCTTCCGCGAACGCGGGCGGGCGCGTGGCCTCCTTCCAGGTCTTGCCGCCATCGGTGGAACGGAAGATGGTCGGCCCGAGGTGGCCGGTGCGCGCGGCCGCGAGCAGCGTCTTGCCGTCGCGCGGATCGCAGATCGCGTGATGGACGATGTGCCCGAGGAACTGCGGTCCGGCGAGCTTCCAGCCGTTGCGCGCGATGTCGCTGGTCAGCGTCCACAGGCCCTTGCGCGTCGCGATCAGCAGGCGGATGCGCCGCGCCGGAGCGGAGCGCGCAGCGACTTTGGTGCGAGGCATCGAAATCCCTCCCGAGGTCGGGGCCCGGACGCATGCCTGCCGCCGGGCCGAACCTTCAACGCTACGCTGCGGCAAGAAACCGGGCAAGCGTCAGGGTTGAAATTGCGGCCATCGGCTGCGATGCTCCGTCGATACACCTTTTGCCGGCCATTCGGGCCGGCCCTCACCCGAACCCAGGAGCGCAACATGACGATCAAGGTCGGCGACCGTCTGCCGGACGGCACCCTGCAGGAATATTTCGACGTGGAGAAGGAGGGGTGCGCGGTCGGGCCGAACCCGGTCAAGATCGGCGATCTCACCCGCGGCAAGAAGGTCGTCGTGTTCGGCCTGCCCGGTGCTTTCACCCCCACCTGCTCGGCCAAGCACGTCCCGAGCTACGTCGCCGCCTACGACAGGCTCAAGGCCAAGGGGATCGACACCATCGCATGCATGTCGGTCAACGATGCATTCGTGATGGGCGCGTGGGCGCGCGACCAGCACACCGGCGACCGCGTGCGCATGCTCGCCGACGGCAGCGCCGAGTTCACCAAGGCGCTGGGCCTCGAGCTCGATCTCGTCCAGCGCGGCATGGGCGTGCGCTGCCAGCGCTTCTCGATGCTGGTCGACGACGGCGTCGTCAAGGTCCTCAATGTCGAGGCGCCGGGCAAGTACGAGGTGTCCGACGCGGAGACGATGCTGCGCCAGATCGGGTGACCACCCGCGGGGCGGGGCGCCGGCGGGGGCCGGCGCTACGCCTTGGCGGCCACACCCATCCGCTGCAGCAGCCCGTCGAGCTGGTCGAGGGTCGAGTAGCGGATGACGATGCGCCCGGCGCCCTTGCGTCCGGGCTCGATGTGCACGACGGCGCCGAGCTTCTCCGCGAGCTCGTTCTCGATCCGCGCCGTGTCGGCGTCGTAGCCGGGCCGGGTCTTGCGGCGCGCCGCGCGGCGGGCGGGATTGAGCAATCCGTGGACGAGGCGCTCGGTGTCGCGCACCGACATCGACGCATTGACCACGCGCACCGCGGCGCCCGCCTGCTGCGCCGCGGGCAGCGCGAGCAGCGCGCGCGCGTGGCCCATTTCCAGCGCGCCTTCCTGCAGGTATTCCTGGACCGGGCCGGCGAGCGCGTTGAGGCGCAGCAGGTTCGACACCGCGCTGCGCGAGCGTCCGACCGCCTTCGCCGCGGCATCGTGCGTCAGTCCGAACTCGTCGATCAGGCGCTTGAGCCCCTTGGCCTCCTCGATGGGGTTCAGGTCCTCGCGCTGGATGTTCTCGATCAGCGCGACGGCGAGGGCGGACTGGTCGGGCACGTTCTTCACCAGCGCCGGAATCTGGCGCAATCCCGCCTGCTGCGCCGCCCGCCAGCGTCGCTCGCCGGCGATGATCTCGAAGCGCCCGCCGTCGACCGGCCGCACCAGGATCGGCTGCATCACGCCCTGCTCGCGGATCGAGTCCGCGAGGTCGGCAAGCGACGCGGCATCCATCTTGGTTCGCGGCTGGTACTTGCCCGGGCGCAGGCGATCCACCGCCAGCGTCTGCAGGCTCTCGCCTGCCGGCGCGCCCGCGTCGTCGGGACCCGCGAGCAATGCGTCGAGGCCGCGGCCCAGCCCCTTGGGTCGGATCATGGGTTCTCCTGGTTCGGCGCCTGCGCTGCGGGCGCCGGCTCGGCGAGCACGCTCCTGGCCTTGCGCGCGTCCATCCGGCGCAGGACCTCGCCGGCGAGGGCGAGGTAGGCGAGCGCGCCCTTGGATTGCGGCTCCAGCTTGAGCGCGGGAATGCCGTGCGACGGCGCCTCGGCGAGACGCACGTTGCGGGGGACGACGGTCCGGTACAGCCGGTCGCCGAAATGCTTCTCGAGCTCGGCCGCGACATTCAGCGCGAGCGTGTTGCGCGGGTCGTACATCGTGCGCAGCAGTCCCTCGATCTCCAGCGACGGGTTGAGGTGCGCGCGAACCTTCTTCACCGTCTGCACCAGGTCCGACAGCCCCTCGAGCGCGTAGTACTCGCATTGCATCGGGATCAGCACCGAATCCGCCGCGCAGAGGCCGTTGAGCGTCAGCAGCGACAGCGACGGCGGACAGTCGAGGAAGATGAAGTCGTAGTCGTCCGCGATCTGGCCGATCGCGTCGCGCATCTGGCGCAGCGCTTCGGCGAGCGCGTCCTTGAGGCGCGTCTCGCGCTCGGGCAGGTCGACGAGCTCCACTTCCGCGCCGGCGAGCTCGCGGTTCGCCGGCACGATGTCGAAGCCGCCCGCTTCGGATCGCACGCGCACGTCGGCGATCGACGTCTCGCCGAGCAGCACGTGATAGACGGTGCGCGAGCACGCGCGCTTGTCGATGCCCGACCCCGTCGTGGCGTTGCCCTGCGGATCGAGGTCGACGACCAGCACGCGGCGCTTCATCGCGGCGAGGCTCGCGGCGAGGTTCACCGTCGTCGTCGTCTTGCCGACGCCGCCTTTCTGGTTGGCGACTGCGATGATGCGGGTCACGGTGCATTCTCCGGCGTCGGGCGCATGACGATCAGGTGGCGCTGCGCGTCGAGTCCCGG
>JBLMVY010000010.1:0-5706 GCA_050256935.1 Candidatus Levyibacteriota bacterium
CCACTGGCTGATGAAATCCGAGCCCGACGAGTTCTCGATCGACGATCTCGCCAGGGCCCCGAAGAAGACCACGCCGTGGTTCGGCGTGCGCAACTACCAGGCGCGCAACTTCATGCGCGACGAGATGCGGTTGGGCGACCTCGCATTCTTCTATCACTCGAGCTGCCCGGAGCCCGGCATCGCCGGCATCGTCGAGATATCGCGGCTCGCCTATCCGGATGCGACGCAGTTCGATCCGCAGAGCGACTACTACGACGCCAAGTCGACGCGCGATGCACCGCGGTGGTTCAATGTCGAGGTGAAGCTCGTCCGCAAGACGCGCCTCGTGACCCTGCCCGAGCTGCGTGCAGCGCGCGGGCTCGAGGACATGGTCATCCTGCGCCGCGGCAACCGGCTGTCGATCACCCCGGTCACCGCTGCCGAGTGGAAGATCGTCGGGAAGCTGGCCGAGGGGAGCGCGGGATCGAATCCGTGACGCCATGCGCGGGTCGCATCGCAGCGGTGACGTCGGGCAGCGCCGCCTGCCGCACGGCGCGGCCCTGATCCCCTTTCCCGCAACCGTCGCTTTCTCCTCACTCTCCCCGAGCGCAGAAGCCATGGACTGGACGCTGCTCCCGGTGCTGCTCGCCCTGGGCGCGGTCATCGGCTTCATGGCGGGACTGCTGGGCATCGGCGGCGGGATGTCGATCGTCCCGCTGCTGACGATCCTCTACACGGCGAGGGATTTCCCGCCGGCGCACGTCGTCCACATGGCGGTCGGCACGGCGACCGCGACCATGATGTTCACCGCACTGTCGTCGGTGCGCGCGCATGCGCGCAAGAAGGCGGTACTGTGGACGGTCGTCGCCGCCATGGCGCCCGGGATCGTGCTGGGTTCCCTCGTCGGTCCGCAGATCGCCTCCGCCATGCCCGGGCACGTGCTCGCAGCGGTGTTCGGCGTGTTCACCTGGGCGTCGGCGACGCGCCAGCTGACCTCGCGTCCGCCCAAACCCGGACGCGAGCTGCCGGGCAGGCTGGCGCTGTTCGGCGTCGGCACGGGGGTGGGCGTGGTATCGAGCCTGCTCGGCGCCGGCGGAGGATTCATCACCATCCCCTACCTCGGCTATCACAACGTCAGGATCCACAACGCGGTCGCGACGTCGGCGGCGCTGGGGTTGCCGATCGCGGTCGCGGGCACGGCCAGCTTCGTCGCCGCCGGCCTGAGGCAGCCCGACCTGCCGGCCTGGTCGCTGGGCTACGTCTGGCTGCCGGCGATGGTGATGATCGTCGTCGCGAGCATGGCGGTCGCTCCGGTCGGCGTCGCGATGGCCCACCGCTGGCCGGCAGTCAAGCTGCGCCGCGCCTTCGCGGCGCTGCTCTACGTGCTCGGCGCCTACATGTTCTGGAAGGCGAGCCGCGGCTGACGTCAGTCGGCGGCCGCGGCCGACTGCGCCATCGCGTAGCCGCGGGTGGGCAGCGGCGTGCCGCCCGCTGACACCTTCACTGCGCAGTACTTGAACTCCGGGATCTTGCCGAACGGGTCGAGCACCGGGTTGGTGAGCAGGTTCGCCGCCGCCTCGTGGTAGCAGAACGGGATGAACACGCTGCCGCGCGGCGTGCCGTCGTCGGCGCGCGCGTACAGCGACACGCTGCCGCGGCGCGAGGCGACCGTGATCGCCTCGCCGGGGCCCACCCCCAGCTCGCGCAGGTCCTGCGAGTTCACCGACACGACCGGGAAAGGCTCGATCGCGTCGAGTGCGTTGCTGCGCCGGGTCATGCTGCCGGTGTGCCAGTGCTCGAGCTGGCGCCCAGTGATCAGCACGAACGGGTAGTCGGCGTCGGGTTTCTCCGCCGCCGGAACGAGCTGCGCCGGAACGAGCTGCGCACGGCCGCTCTCGGTGGGAAAGCGGTCGGTGAACACGACGGGCTCGCCGGGATCGCCTTCGTGCTCGCAGGGGTAGGTGACGCAATGCTCGCGTTCCAGTCGCTCCCAGGTGATGCCGGCGATCGAGGACATCGCCTTGCGCATCTCGTCGAACACCTCGCGCGGATGGGTGTAGTGCCAGTCGAGGCCCAACTGGCGCGCCATGTCGACGATGATCGCGAGGTCCTGGCGCGCCTCGCCGGGAGGCTGCAGCGCCTGGCGGGCGAGCTGGACCGTGCGGTCGGTGTTGGTGAACGTCCCGGTCTTCTCGGGGAAAGCCGAGGCCGGGAGGATCACGTCGGCCAGATAGGCGGTCTCGGTCAGGAAGATGTCCTGCACGACCAGCATCTCGAGCTTCGCCAGCGCCGCGCGCGCGTGGTCGACGTCGGGGTCCGACATCGCCGGGTTCTCGCCCATGACGTACATGCCGCGGATCGTGCCGGCGTCGATGGCGTTCATGATCTCGACGACCGTGAGTCCCGGCCTCGGATCGAGCGTCGTGTTCCACAGCTTCTCGAACATCGAACGCACATCGTTGCTCGCGACCCGCTGGTAGTCCGGATACATCATCGGGATCAGGCCCGCGTCGGAGGCGCCCTGCACGTTGTTCTGGCCGCGCAGCGGATGCAATCCGGTACCGGGACGACCGATCTGGCCGGTCATCATCGACAGCGCGATCAGGCAGCGCGCGTTGTCGGTGCCATGGACGTGCTGCGACACGCCCATCCCCCACAGGATCATCGAGGCGCGCGATTTCGCGAACAGCCGTGCGACCTCGCGCAGCGTGGCGGCGTCGATGCCGCAGATCGGCGCCATCGCTTCGGGGGTGAACTTGGCGACGTTGTCGCGCAGCTCGGCGTAGCCGCTGGTGCGGTCGTTGACGAAGCTCTGGGCGACCAGCCCCTCCTCGACGATCACATGCATGATCGCGTTCAGCATCGCGACATCGCTGTCGGGCTTGAACTGGAGGAAATGCGCCGCGTGGCGCGCGAGCTCGGAGCGGCGCGGATCGGCGAGGATCAGCTTGGTGCCGTTCTTGACGGCGTTCTTGATCCAGGTGGCGGCGACCGGATGGTTGGACACCGGATTGGCGCCGATCAGCAGCACGACCTCCGCCTGCAGAACGTCCATCACCGGGTTCGACACCGCCCCCGAGCCGATGCCCTCCAGCAGCGCCGCGACGCTCGACGCGTGGCAAAGCCGCGTGCAGTGGTCGACGTTGTTGGTGCGAAAACCGGTGCGCACCAGCTTCTGGAACAGGTACGCCTCCTCGTTGCTGCCCTTGGCCGAGCCGAAGCCCGCGAGCGACTCGGGTCCGTGGGTGTCGCGCAGCTTCCTCAACGTTCCGCCGGCGAGCGCCAGCGCCTCGTCCCAGGTCGCTTCGCGGAACACGGTCAGCGGATTCGCGGGGTCGGCCTTGAAGTCGGCGGTCTTGGGGAACCCGGGTCTGCGGATCAGCGGCTTGGTCAGCCGCTGCGGGTGCGAGACGTAGTCGAAACCGAAGCGTCCCTTGACGCACAGCCGTTCGTGGTTGGCAGGCCCGTCGCGCCCCTCGACGTGGACGATGCGGTTGTCGTGGACGTGGTAGGTGATCTGGCAGCCGACGCCGCAGTACGGGCACAGCGAGGCGACCTCGCGGTCGACCGGCTGCAGCCAGGCGTCGTGGGCCGGCGCGAGCGCGCCGGTCGGGCAGGCCTGCACGCATTCGCCGCAGGCGACGCAGGACGACGCGCCCATCGGGTCGCCGAGATCGAACACGATCTTCGAGTGCGCGCCGCGGAACGCGTAGCCGATGACGTCGTTGACCTGTTCCTCGCGGCAGGCGCGCACGCAACGCGTGCACTGGATGCAGGCGTCGAGGTTCACCGCCATCGCCGCATGCGAGAGATCCGCCGCCGGCTGCGCACGCGGCGCGAAGCGCGGCTTGCCGATCGAGAGCGCCCTCTTCCAGCGGTCGAGCTCGGAGTCCTTGCGGTAGGCGCGCTCGGGGACGTCGGAAGCGAGCATCTCGACGACCATCTTCTGGGCATGCCGGGCACGCGCGCTGTCGCTCGCCACCTCCATGCCCGCCGTCGGAGCGCGGCAGCACGACGGGGCGAGTACCCGCTCGCCCTTGATCTCGACCATGCACGAGCGGCAGTTGCCGTCGGGGCGATAGCCGGGCTTGTGGCACAGCCGCGGGATCTCGACCCCGACGCGATCGGCGACTTCGAGGATCGTCTCGCCGGGCCGCGCCTCGACGTCGGCCCCGTTCAGGCGAAAGGCGATGGCTTGCTGCACTGCGGCCGCTTCGACGGGGGCGTTCATGGCTTCGACTCCAGTTCCTGCGGGAAATACCTGAACACGCAGGCGAGGGGATTGGGGGCGGCCTGGCCGAGGCCGCAGATCGAGGCATCGGCCATCGCCTGCGCGAGGTCGTCGAGCAGGGGCTTGTCCCAGCGCGGTTTGTCCATCAGCGCGACCGCCTTGGCGGTTCCCACGCGGCAGGGCGTGCACTGACCGCAGGATTCGTCGGCGAAAAAGCGCATCAGGTTGAGCGCCGCGTCGCGCGCCTTGTCGTGCTGCGACAGGATGATCACCGCCGCCGACCCGATGAAGCAGCCGTGCGGCTGCAGGGTGTCGAAATCGAGGGGGATGTTGCCCATGCTGGCCGGCAGGATGCCGCCCGACGCCCCGCCCGGCAGGTAGCCGTAGAACTCGTGGCCGGGCAGCATGCCGCCGCAGTACTCGTCGATCAGTTCGCGCACGGTGATGCCGGCAGGGGCCACGTGCACCCCCGGCTTCGCGACGCGCCCCGACACCGAGAACGAGCGCAGTCCCTTCCGGCCGTGCCGCCCCTGCCCAGCGAACCACTGCGCACCGCGCTCGAGGATGTCGCGGACCCAGTACAGCGTCTCCATGTTGTGCTCGAGCGTCGGGCGTCCGAACAGCCCGACCTGGGCGACGTAGGGGGGACGCAGCCGCGGCATGCCGCGCTTGCCCTCGATCGACTCGATCATCGCCGACTCCTCGCCGCAGATGTAGGCGCCCGCGCCGCGGCGCAGGTAGATGTTGGGCAAGGTGATCTGGGCGCCGGCTCGTCCCTCGACCGCGGCGGGCGGATCGGCTTTCAGCGCCGCGATCTCGCGCTCGAGGAGCTCCCGGCACGCGTGGTACTCGTCGCGCAGGTACACGTAGATGTCGTCTATGCCCACCGCCCACGCGGCGATGAGCATGCCCTCGAGGAAGCGGTGCGGATCGCGCTCGAGGTAGTGGCGGTCCTTGAAGGTGCCGGGCTCGCCCTCGTCGATGTTCACCGCCATGAGGCGCGGCGCGGGCTCGGCGCGCACGATGCGCCACTTGCGGCCGGCCGGGAATCCGGCGCCGCCGAGGCCGCGCAGGCCCGCGTCCTCCATCGTCTTGATGACGGACTCGACGTCGCGCTTGCCGCCGACGCATTCGAGCCAGGTCCTGTAGCCGCCGTGCGCGCGATAGCTCGCGTAGTCGTGCGCGTGCTGGGCGGGCGCCTTCACCTTGCCCTCCTTCACCGCCTTCACGACGTCCTGCTCGGTCGCGTGCCCGAACGCGTTCTGGCCGACGCAGACCGCGGGCGCCTCCGCGCAGCGGCCGATGCACGGCGCCGCGACGACGCGCACGTTCGACCCGAGCAGGCCGGGGAGCCTGTCGAGCAGCTGCTGCGCGCCCGCCATCCTGCAGGAGAGCGTCTCGCACACGCGCACCGTCAGCGCGGGCGGAGCCGTGTCGCCTTCCTTCACGACGTCGAAGTGGTGGTAGAAGGTCGCGACCTCGTAGACCTCGGTCTG
>JBLMVY010000011.1:0-7532 GCA_050256935.1 Candidatus Levyibacteriota bacterium
CTCGCGCGCGGCGACATGACGCAGGCGATGATCATCGACGCGCCGATCGGTCGTCACCCGACGCAACGGACGACGATGGCCGTGGTCACCCGGGGCAAGCCCGCGCGAACCCACGTCGAGATCGTCGAGCGCTTCGGCATCGCGACCCTGGTCCGCTGTCGGCTGGAGACGGGCCGCACGCACCAGATCCGCGTGCACCTCGCGGCCATCGGCCATCCGCTGGTCGGCGATCCGGCCTATGGCGGTCGCCGTCCGCTGCCCGGCGTTCCGGCATTCGCTCGCCAGGCATTGCACGCGACGCGCCTCGAGCTCGTCCATCCGGCGAGCGGCCGCAACATGCGTTTCGATTCCGCTCCGCCCGCCGACTTCTCGCAACTCATCGAGAGCCTGCGGATGTCGCGCGGCGACCCCGCGCGATGACGAGCCCCGAAGCGGCAGCCCTCGCCGGGCGTCTGGCCGCCGCCGGACTCGACTGGATCGTTCCGCAATGGCCGGCACCTGCGGCGGTCGGCGCCTTCGTCACGACGCGCAACGGCGGGGTGAGCGAAGGCGCGTGCGCGTCGCTGGATGCCGGCGGCCACCCGCTGCGCGGTGACGCCGCCGACGTCGCGGCCGTGCTGGAGAATCGCCGACGCATCGAGGCCTGGCTGCCCTCGGCGCCCCGCTGGCTCGAGCAGGTCCATGGGACCCGCGTCCTCCACGTCGCCGCCACGAATCCCCCGCCGTCCGCGGGCGCGATTCCGGCCGACGCCGCGGTCACCCGCGAGCGCGATGTCGTGCTCGCGGTCCGCGCCGCCGATTGCCTGCCGGTGCTGCTGTGCGATCGCGACGGCGAGGTCGTCGGGGCCGCGCACGCAGGATGGCGCGGACTCGCGGCAGGCGTGCTGGAGAACACGGTCGCCGCGATGGGCTGCGCCCCGGCGCGCGTGCTCGCCTGGCTCGGGCCGGCGATCGGCCGCAGGGCATTCGAGGTCGGCGACGAGGTACGCGACGCATTCGTCGCCGTCGATCCCGGCGCGACGACGGCGTTCGAGCCGGGGGCGACGGCCGGCAAATGGCTGGCCGATCTCGATGCGCTCGCGCGCCGGCGCCTTGCGCGCGCCGGCGTCCACGACGTCCATGGCGGAGGCATGTGCACGATGTCCGATCCATCACGCTACTTCTCGTATCGCCGCGACCGGACCCGCGCCCGGATGGCCGCGCTGATCTGGCTCGACGCGACTGCCGGCCAGACGGCCGGCACAGACACAGAGACGGGGAAGCGATGATCCTGCTGCATATCGTCGTGGCCGCGCTCGCCGGAGGCGTGCTGTCGACGGCCGCCGCCGCGGCGACGCTGGGCCTGCGGTCGTCGTGGATCCCGCGCTTCGTCTCGTTCGCCGTCGGCGCGCTGCTGGGGGCGGTGTTCCTCGAACTGCTCCCCGACGCCCTGGAGCGCGGCAAGGCGTCCTCGGTGATGCTGACCGTGCTCGCCGGCCTGCTCGCCTTCTTCCTGCTCGAGAAGCTCGTGCTGTGGCGCCATGCGCACGGCCACGACGAGCATTCGGACCTGCGCGAGGAGACCGAGCACGACCACGCGCTGCACTCGAACGGACATGGGCGCCCCGACGGCGGACGCTCCGGGCTGATGATCCTCATCGGCAACAGCGTGCACAGCTTCTGCGACGGGATCGTCATCGCGGCGGCATTCATCGCCGACCCGGCGATCGGCATCGCCACCACGCTGGCCATCGTCGCCCACGCGGTCCCGCAGCAGGTCGGCGACTTCGCCGTGCTCCTGCATTCCGGATTCGCGCGCGCCAAGGCCTTCGCCTACAACGTGACCACCGGCGCCATGACGCTGGTCGGCGCGCTGGCCGCCTATCTGGCGCTGGCCGACATGCAGCAGCTGCTCGCGTACGTGCTGGCGCTCGCGGGTGCGAGCCTCCTCTACGTCGCCGTCGCCGACCTGATCCCGAGCCTGCACCGGCGCTCCGAGCCGATCGAGACCGCCAAGCAGATGTTGTGGATCGGACTCGGAATCGCGATCATCGCGACCACCCATTTCCTCCTCGAACCCTGACCGGCGGCCGCCGACCTTCCGATGTCGACACCCGATCCCTGTTCAATGGAGTCGTGGACCGATCTTGCGATCCAGTGGCAGCACCTGGTCGGGGCCTGGACGCGGTGGTGGATGCAGGGTTTCGGCGAGGCGGCTGCGGCCCCCGGCCCGGGCGCGCGGCCCGCGACGGTCGCCAGCGCGCCTTTCGACGCCGACGCCGTGGCGAGGCTGCAGGAAACCTATGCGCCCCGCTTCGCGAGGCTGTGGGCCTCGATTGCCGAGGCCCTGGCGCAGCCGGGACACCCGCTGCCCGAGGTCGCCCCCGGCGCCGCAGGCGACCGGCGCTTCGTCTCGGCCGCGTGGCGGGACCAGCCGTATTTCGCGTGGCTGCGGCAGGCGTACCTGCTCGGTTCGGAGTACCTGACCGAATTCGCGGCGCTGGCGCAGCTCCCCCCCGCCGAGAAGCGGCGGCTGGAGTTCTCGACCCGCCAGTTGATCAACGCCATCGCGCCCACCAATTTCCCGGGCACCAACCCCGACGTCATCGCCCGCGCGCTGTCGACCGAGGGCGCGAGCCTCGTGCAGGGCCTGCAGAACCTCGCGGCAGACGTCGAAAAAGGTCGCATCACGATGAGCGACGAGGCGGGCTTCGAGGTCGGCCGCAACCTCGCGGTGACGCCCGGGAGCGTGGTGTTCCGCAACGACCTGATCGAGCTGATCCAGTACGACGCAACGACGCCGCGCGTCGCGAGGCGGCCGCTGCTCGTCGTTCCGCCCTGCATCAACAAGTACTACATTCTCGACCTGCGGCCGGAGAACTCGTTCGTGCGCCACGCGATCGCGCAGGGGCATGCGGTGTTCATGATCTCCTGGCGCAACATTCCGCCCGAGCTCGGACGTCTCACCTGGGACGACTATCTCGAGCAGGGGGTGCTGGCCGCGCTGTCGGTCGCGAGGGCGATCTCGGGATCCGCGCGCGTCAACACGCTGGGCTTCTGCGTCGGCGGCACCCTGCTCGCGGCTGCGCTGGCGGTGCTGGCCGCCCGCGGCGACGACTCGGCGGCGAGCGTCACGTTGCTGACGTCGATGCTCGACTTCACCGACCCGGGCGAGATCGGCGTCTACATCTCGCGCGAGGGCGTCGCGGCGCGCGAGCCCGCGCTGCTTGCCGGGCAGCGCGTCCACGGCAGCGAGCTCGCGGGGGCGTTCGCGAGCCTGCGGCCCAACGACCTGGTCT
The DNA here is from genome assembly GCA_050256935.1 of Candidatus Levyibacteriota bacterium. Classification (GTDB taxonomy): domain Bacteria; phylum Pseudomonadota; class Gammaproteobacteria; order Burkholderiales; family Casimicrobiaceae; genus VBCG01. The sequence goes on from JBLMVY010000011.1 coordinate 3,279, forward strand.
GGAACTACGTCGTCAGCAACTACCTCGAAGGCCGTACCCCGCCGGCCTTCGACCTGCTGCACTGGAACGGCGATTCGTCCAACCTGCCGGGGCCGATGTACGCGTACTACCTTAAGAACATGTACGTCGACAACCGGCTGCGCGAGCCGGGCGCGCTGACGATGCTCGGCGAGCCGGTCGACCTTTCGCGCATCGAGGTGCCCGCCTACGTGTATGCGTCGCGCGAGGATCACATCGTCCCGTGGCGCTCGGCTTACAGGACCCTGGGCCTGATCGGAGGGAAGGCGGTGTTCGTGCTGGGCGCTTCCGGCCACATCGCCGGTGTCGTCAATGCGCCGGAACCGGTCAAGCGCAACTTCTGGACGAACGCGTCGCCGGCGGCTGCCGCCGACGACTGGCTGGCCGGCGCCACCCCTCACCCCGGCAGCTGGTGGCCGCACTGGTATCGCTGGCTGGCGCGGCACAAGGGAGGCGAACGCCAGGCGCCGCCGCGAACCGGCAGCGCCGAGCATCCGCCGCTGGGTCCCGCGCCGGGCACCTACGTCCGCGAGGCGGTCGGTCAGGCCAGCGTCACTCGCCGGGAATCCGGCCGACCTTGACCTCAATGGCCGCGAAGTACGCGGCGAGGTTGTCGATGTCGCTGTCGGACAGCGTCGAGACGACGACCGTCATCGACTCGTTCTTGCGCGCACCCGACTTGAATGCCCGCAGCTGCGTGACCAGATAGCCCTCGACCTGGCCGGCGAGATTGGGCGCATCCGGGACCTTGGACACGCCATCGAGGCCGTGGCAGGCCTGGCACATCAGCGCCTTGGCGCGCCCTGCCCTGACGTCGCCGGCCGCGTGGGCGGTGGTGCCTGCCGTCGCGAGCAGCAGCGAGGCGAATGCGCAGCCGGCGAGCTGCGCCAGCCGTGGGGGTGCTGCGATCATCGTCGATCCCGAATGTCAGGAGGGAAGGCTGCCGCCGGCCTCGGCGGAGGCCGAGGCCGGCGGGGCTTGCAGGACGTCGACGCATCGCGACCGCGATCGCGGCCGCGACGCTCCGCTCACTTGCCGTCGTAGGTGATCCTGTACAGCGCGCCGACGAGGTCGTCCGAAACGAGCAGCGACCCGTCGTGCAGCTGTGCGACGTCGACCGGGCGACCGAGGTAGTAGCCGTTGTCGTTCCATCCCTCGGCGAATGGCTGGGACGGACCGGCGACGTGCCCGTCCGGCTTCAGGAACGTGACCATCACCCTCGCGCCGACGGGCACCGTCCTGTTCCACGAGCCGTGCTGCGTCGAGAAGATCGCGCCGTGGTACTTCGCCGGGAACATGCTGCCGGTATAGAACATCAGGCCGAGGTCGGCTGCATGGGCGACCTGCTCGACTTCCGGAAACACCACGCCCGCGGGAGGCGTCTCGTCCTTGTACTCGTTGGTGCGCGTATGGCCACCTCCGTACCAGGGGAAGCCGAAGTCGAGCCCCGCCTTGGCGACGCGGTTCATCTCGCCCGGAGGCTGGTCGTCGCCCATGCCGTCGACCTGGTTGTCATTGCTCCACAGCACCTTGTCGGCGGGATTGAAATCCATGCCGACGGGGTTGCGCAGGCCGGTGGCGTAGACCTCGCGGTTCTTGCCGTTGCGATCCATCCGGATGATCCCGCCGATCCCCCACTTCTTGTAGAGCGCGAGCTTCTCCTTCGGCGGCACGTTGTACGGCTGGCCGAGCTGGATGTAGAGCTTGTTGTCGGGCCCGATGCGGCAGGGACGCGCCGTATGGTTGTAGCTCTCCTCCGACGTCGGGATCAGCTCGCCCTCGGGAACGACGGCATTGGCGACGACGTCCGGGCTCTCGTAGAAGAACTCGGCTGCCGGATATTCCAGCACGCGATTCTGCTCGACGATGTAGAGGAAGCCATCCTTCGAGAAGCACGGCCCGTTGGGGATCTTCTTGGGCAGCGTCGGCGCGAACTCCTTCACTTCGTCGGCCACGCCGCCGCGCGAGCGGTCGGTCACCGCCCACACCTTGGTCTTGCGCGTGCCGACGATGGTGACGACCCCCTGCGGGCCGACGGCGATGTGGCGTGCGTCCGGCACGATCGCGTACAGCGCGATGTGGAAGCCCGGGGGCAGCTTGATCTTCTCGAGATTCTTCCGGATCTGGTCCGCCTTCGGACCCGTCTGCGGAATCGGCTGCCAATCCACGGCGATGTTCGTCTGGTGCATGGCGCCGAGCGTCTGGAGCTCGTCGCCCTGCGCAATGCCCGACGCTGCCGCCATCGCGACGACGACGGCCAGCGCCTTCAACTGAAATTTCATGGCTTCCTCCCCTGGAGTGCGGGGTCGCGGTGCCACGCGGTCTGCCCGTCCATCCCCCTTTGGTGGACGGCCGCGCTGGCGCAACCCCTCGCGCCTGAACTCTATGCCCGGAGACGGGGGACCGCAACCCGACACCGGGCCGGAAGCGGCGCCGGTGCCTGCGTCACTTCATCGGCGAGAACGGCACCGGATTGAGGAACACGCTTTCCTGATGGACGAGATAGGGAAGGATCCTGGGCACGAAGGCCTGCCATTCCCCGTCCTCGGCGAGCTTCGCCCGCTGTGCGCTGCGGTGCGCGAAATCGTCGTAGCCCCACAGGAACACCACCGAGTTCAGCACCCCGGATTCCTTGGTCCAGCATCCGGCCAGGGTGGCGTAGCGCGTGATGATGTGCAGCCCGAACTCGCGGTAGACCTGCAGGAACTCGCCCGCCTTGCCGGCCTGGACCTGGTAGCTGCGCATTTCGTAGATCATCGCGTCCTCCTCGTCGACCGGCTGCGCCGGCAATGGCCACCCGATGGCCATCCAATGGAGATCCGATAGGCGCCCACGTGGTGTCCAGGGGCGCCCGGGTGGCACTCAAGTCGTCAAGCGACGATATAATGCCACGATCGGGGAGGTGGGCACGATGCAGGCCAAATCGGATCGACTCGCGGCAGTGCGACGCGACGGCGGCAAGCCTTCGCACCGGCCCCGTGCGCGTACGCGCCTGCCCCACGCGACGCGACGGGCCCAGATCCTCGCCAAGGCCAGCGAGTTCTTCGCCGAATACGGGCTCACCGCGCAGACGCGCGCGCTGGCCGAGGTCTGCGGGGTGTCGCAGCGCCTGCTCTACAGCTTCTTCCCGAGCAAGGCCGCGCTGATCGAGGAGGTCTACCGCAGCGAGATCGCCGGGCCGTTCAAGGCGGTCTGGATCGCCCAGCTGGAGGACCGGAGCCGACCGATCGCCGACCGGCTGGTCGCGTTCTACCGCGACTATTACGAGGGCGTGCTGACGCGGCGCTGGCTGCGGCTCTTCCTCTACGCGTCGCTGGCCGATGTCGCGATGGCGCCCACCTACATCACGGCGATCCTCGCGAGCATGCTCGAGACCATCGTCACCGAGGCGGCCGCCGAGCCCGGTCTCGCCGTGCCACGGGACAAGGCGAAGACCCAGGAGATCGGCTGGGTGCTGCACGGGGCCGTGTCGCATCTCGCGATCCGGCGCCTGATCTACGGCAACACCAATCCCATGCCTCCCGAGGAGGTGATCGCGATGCAGGTGCGAAGCTTCCTCGCCGGTCTGCCGACGCTGCTGCCGCAGGCGCGCGGCGCCTGAGACGGCGCCGCCGGCCCCACGCTGCGCGAGCGGGGCGGCGGTGGAACATTTCCCGCCGCAAGTCGTCACTTGACGATAAATCGGGCGCGATGCTAGTCTGGCCGTTTCGGCACTCCGCTTCCGAAGGCAACGCGCAACCACGCCTTGCCGGCGCGCGGAACGGAGCGCCGGATCGAGGCGCGGGGTCTCGTTCCCGGCGCCGGGTCGGCACCGGATCATCGTCGCTGCGGCAGGCGCACCGCAGCCTTCGTCGAGGGACATACACATGAGCAGGATCTGGACGCATCCGTCGAGCCGCCGCGGCTTCCTACGCACCTCCGCAGCGATGGGCCTCGCGGGAACGGGATTGCTGGGACTCGCCAATCGTGCGCAGGCGGCGGACACGCTCAACTACTACACGTGGTCGGCCGCCGTGGACACGGTGAAGGCGCATACCGCCGCGTTCGAGAAGAAATACGGCATCGCGGTCAACTACAACAACGCGCCCTGGGCGCAGTTCCGCGACACCATGGTAACCAAGTTCGTCGGCGGCGCGCCGGTCGACGTCGTCTGGGTCTCCGACGCCTGGCTCCCCGAGTGGGCGGATGCCGGCTGGCTGGCGCCCGTCGACGGCTATCCCGACATCATGAAGTACA
>JBLMVY010000012.1:0-4565 GCA_050256935.1 Candidatus Levyibacteriota bacterium
CCCTTCGCGGAGGTAACCGATGCAACGACCGTTCACGCCCCTTTGCGCATTCGCGCTCGCCGCCGCCCTCCTCGGCAGCGCGCCGGCGATCGCGCGCGACTACACGCTCAACAGCCTGAGGATCGTCGATCCCCATGCGCAGGCGACGCCCCCGGGCGCGCGCAGTGGCGGGGCGTACCTGACCATCGAGAATCACGGCAAGGACAACGATCAGCTGATCCGTGCCGCCTCGCCGGTCGCCGCCAGCACCGAGCTGCACACGATGCGCATGGAGGGCGACGTCATGCGCATGCGCGCGGTCACCTCGATCGGCATTCCGGCGGGGTCGACGATGTCGCTTGCGCCCGGCGGCTACCACGTCATGTTCGTCGGCCTCAAGAAGCCGCTGGTGGCCGGCGTCCCGGTGCCGCTCACGCTGACCTTCGAGAAGGCCGGAACCATCGAGGTCGAGGTGGCGGTGGCGCCGCTCGGCGCCACGGCAGCGCCGCCTCCGATGCGCGGGATGGACATGGGGGCGCCGCCCCCGGCGCACTGAGCGCCCCGATCGCGGCGGCGCGCCCGGGGACGCGGCAGCTCACCGCGGACCCGCCTGCGGGCCGGCGGCATGAACGCATCCGCCCGGGCGGAACCCCGCGCCATAGTAAAATCCGCAGGTGGAAGCCCTCGCCCCATCCGCTTCGGCCCAGGCCGCCCGCACGCCGTCGCATCTCGCCGATTCGCGCCGCGCCGTCGCGGCCTGGCTGTTCGCGTGCTGCGCGCTGGTGTTCGCGATGGTCATCGTTGGCGGGGTGACGCGGCTCACGCATTCGGGATTGTCGATCACCGAATGGCAGCCGATCGTCGGCACCCTCCCGCCGCTGTCGGACTCGGCGTGGAACGACGCATTCACCCGCTACCAGGCGACCCCCGAATACCGCGACGTCAATCGCGGGATGACGCTCTCCGAATTCAAGGGCATCTTCTGGTGGGAGTATTTCCATCGGCTGCTGGGCCGCGGGATCGGCATCGCTTTCCTCGTGCCCTACCTGTGGTTCCTGATGCGTGGACGCATACCGCCCGGCTATGCGAAGCCGCTCGCCGGGATCTTCGTGCTCGGCGGCTTGCAGGGCGCGCTGGGCTGGTTCATGGTCGCGAGCGGGCTGGTCGACGACCCCCGCGTATCGCAATTCCGGCTGACGGCGCACCTCGGGGTCGCGTTCCTCATCTACGCCGCGATGCTGTGGACGGGCCTGTCGCTGGCGTTTCGCGAGCGCGCGAACCGGCGGCTGCCGGGCGTGCAATCGGCGCGCCGCCTGGCGTTCGGCGTCACCGCGCTGGTGTTCGTGATGGTGCTCTCCGGCGGCTTCGTCGCCGGGATCCGGGCGGGTTTCGCCTACAACACCTTTCCGCTGATGCAGGGCCGCTGGATTCCGCCCGAGATCATGATGCTCGCCCCCTGGTGGAAGAATTTCTTCTGGAACATCGCGACCGTGCAGTTCGACCACCGGATGATCGCCTGGCTGCTCGCCTTCTCGATCCCCTACACGTGGTGGCGGGTGCGCAGGTCACAGGCGCCGCAGCGCGCGCTCCGCGGCGCGGATGCGCTGCTCGCCGGGCTCGCGGTCCAGATCTCCCTGGGCATCGCGACGCTGATCAACGTCGTCCCGGTCCCGCTCGCGGCGATGCATCAGGCGGGCGCCCTCATCGTGTTCACGCTCGCGCTCAATGTCGCGCACTCGCTGCGATGACCCGCGACGGGATCCAGGACTCACCGGGAAGGCTTGCCACACATGGCTGACTTGCGCGCACTCGACGAACCGCTGTCCGATGCCGAGCTCGACGAGCTCGAGGCGTTTCTCGCCTCGGATGCGGTCCCGCAGGATTGCATGGACCTGGAGATGCTCGACGGCTTCCTCACCGCGATCGTCAGCGGCCCGGAGTCGATCCAGCCGTCCGAATGGCTGCCCCAGGTGTGGAGCGACGGCGGGCGGATGACCAATCCGGCGTTCGTGGACAACGATCAGGCCCAGCGGATCATGGGCCTGATGCTGCGGCACCTGGTCGGCATCCAGCGCACGCTCTCCGAATCCCCGACTCGCTTCCGCCCGCTGCTGTACATGCCCGACGAGAGCACCCGCAATGACAAGACGCCGCCGGAGGCTTCGGCGTGGTGCGAGGGCTACATGGCGGGGGTCAAGCTGCGCGAGGACGAGTGGCAGCCCCTCTACGATTCCCCCGACGCGCGCGACTGGGCGTTCGCGATCGAGGCGCTGGCCTTTGGCGACCAGGATCCGGAGTTCGCCGAGTGGATCGACGACAAGGACAAGCGCGCGAGCCTGGTCGACGAGCTGCCGGTCGCCTCGGTGCTGATCTACCGCTTCTGGCAGGACCGCCGCAAGAGCCAGGAATCGCGCAGCGGCGGATCGAGGCGCGAGCTCCCGGACGCTGCGCGCAAGTCGCGCCAGCGCCTGCACTGACGCGGGGCGTCTACAGCGTCGCGCCTTCCGGGAGCAGCGCCGCCGTCTCCGGGTGGCGCCGCATGTAGGTCCGCACGTACGAGCACACCGGGATCACCGAAAGGCCCTGCTCGCGCGCATGGGCCAGCGCCGCCGCGACGAGTCTCGCCGCGATGCCGCGGCCTTCGAGCGCCGCCGGCACTTCGGTGTGGACGAGGCGCATCACCTTCCCGTCCAGCCGGTAATCGCAGCGCGCGAGCCTGCCCTCGACGACGGTCTCGAAGCGATGCAGGTCGACGTTGTGCGCGATCGCGGGCTCGGGCCGCCCGATATCCGTCATTGGACCCGATAGACGCGGTTGTCGACGACCTTCACCCGGTCGCCGACGCGCAGCTGGCCCTCGCCGACTTCGCTGACGGCGACCGATCCGCCCGAATCGAGCCTGACGACGACCTGATAGCGGGGGGCTGCGGTCGACTTCTCGATCTGATGACCGGCCGCCGCGCCGCCGATGGCGCCGGCGATCGTCGCGACCGTCTGCCCCGTGCCGCTGCCGATCTGGTGGCCGATCACGCCGCCGGCGATGCCGCCGATGATCGCACCGAGTCCGATCGGCGTGCTCGAGCCGGGTTGATACATCTGGATCGATTCGACCACGCCGTAATCGGTGCGCTGGGTGACGACGGGGGTCGTCTGGTAAACGGGGTACGCAGGATCGTAGGTGGCGCATCCGCCGGCCAATGCGCCCAAGGCGAACAGTGCCATCGCTCCCGCGCGAAAGGTCGTGATTCTCATCGATGTCTCCAGCAGGTTGTCAGTCGGTCCGAAACCGCACCCAATATACATGGGGGCCGCAGCCGCGCAGTTCAAACGTCGCCGTTGCCGGCGCCAGGCTCGCCGAACAGGAACGAGTCGCGCGACAGCGCCCCGTTCTCGTAGCCGCCGACGACGCGCTCGACGGCTGGCGCCGATCCGGCGGCGGCGTAGGCGACGAGCAGGGGGAGGTAATGCTCCTCGGTCGGATGCGCCCGCACGGCGCCGGGCGCCTGGTCGCGATAGTGGACCAGAGCGTCCTCGTCGTGGGCGCCCAATTGCTGCTCGAGCCATTGCGCGAACTCCACGGCATAGCGCAGCGGCTGATCGTGGCCGCGATTGACGATCCAGTCGCGCAGGTTGTGGGTCGCGTGACCGGACCCGATGATCAGCACGCCCGCCTCGCGCAGCGGCTGCAGCGCGCGTCCCAGCGCGATGTGGTGCCGGGTTCCGCGCGCGGGGGAGACCGAGAGCTGGATGACCGGGATGTCCGCCTCCGGGTACATCCATCGCAGCGGCACCCATGCGCCATGGTCGAGGCCCCTGCAGCCGTCGATGCCGGCGGTGATCCCCGCGTCCTTGAGCAGGCGCACGGTACGCGACGCGAGATCGGGGTTCCCCGAGGCAGGGTAGCGGATGTCGTAGAGCTCGCGCGGAAACCCGCCGAAATCGTGGATCGTTTCCGGCTTGGCGCTGCCAGTCACCATCGGCAGCGCGGTTTCCCAATGCGCGGACGCGATCAGCACGGCGTCCGGGCGCGGCAGGCGCCGGCCCAGCGCCTGCCATGCGTCGCCGACTTCGCCGGGCGAGACCGCGTGCATCGGCGATCCATGGGACAGGAACAATGTCGAAAGCGGCTTCATGGGCGCTCGAGGTGGTCGATGGATCGCGGGTGGCGGCTAGGCCCGCGCGCCGCCGATGTCATCGCGCACGCCATTGCCGAGCAGCGCGACTGCGATCGCGGTCACGACCAGGAATGCCGGATATTCCCAGCCGCCGCCCTTGGCGGCGAATGCCCAGCCGTTGGCGAGGTGCGGCCAGGTCGCCCCGATCAGCTCCACGGCGAGAACGGCGGCGACCCAGCGAGTCTTGATCCCGGCGACGAGCATGACGCCGCCCACCAGCTCGAGGGCGAAGATCGCGTAAGCGAGGGGGCCGGGCAGGCCCAGGGATTCGAAGAATTTCGCGGTGCCCGGAAGCGTGAAGACGAAGTATTTCTGCAGCGCATGGGCAATGAACATGATGCCCAGCGCCGCGCGCAGAAGGAGCGCGGCGGCGTCGATGCGACGGTCGGGTGACATGATCGGTTCCTGGGGC
>JBLMVY010000013.1:0-4469 GCA_050256935.1 Candidatus Levyibacteriota bacterium
GGGCGCGCCCGCGGCGGCCACGCCGGGCAAGGGCGGCCCCGACGCCGGCTCGGAGGACGGGCCGGGCACGGCTGCGCCGAATCCGGGCCGCTAGCCGGGCGCAGCGATCGCATTCCCGCCCCGCCGGGCGAGCGCCACTGCGCAATCCTCCACGACGATGGCCATGGACAGTCACGATCACAGCGAGCTCGGCGAGATGGAGTTGCGCGTGCGGGCGCTCGAGACCGTGCTGGCGCAGAAGGGGTACATCGACCCGGCGGCGCTCGACGTGCTGATCGACACCTACGAGACCCGGGTGGGCCCGCGCAACGGCGCGCGGGTCGTCGCGCGCGCCTGGTCGGATCGGGCGTTTCGCGAATGGCTTCTTCGCGACGCGACGGCGGCGATCGCCTCGCTCGGCTATGCGGGCCGGCAGGGCGAGCACATCGTCGCCGTCGAGAACACGCCATCGCGCCACAACATCGTCGTCTGCACGCTCTGCAGCTGCTATCCGTGGCCGGTGCTGGGCCTGCCGCCGACCTGGTACAAGAGCGCCCCCTACCGGTCGCGGGTGGTCAGGGATCCGCGCGGGGTGCTCGCCGATTTCGGCGTCACGCTGAGCGAGGACACCGAGATCCGCGTCTTCGACTCGACCGCCGAGCTGCGCTATCTGGTGGTCCCGCGACGCCCCGAGGGGACCGAAGGCCTCGACGAGGAGGCGCTGGCGGCGCTGGTCACGCGCGACTCGATGATCGGCACCGGGCTGGCCCTGGCGCCGCCGGCGCGATGAGCTACGTCAGCCACGCCGATCTGGGTGGAGAGCCCGGCTTCGGGGCCGTCTCCCCGGAGCCCGAAGGCGAGCGGTTTCATGCCGCCTGGGAGCGGCGCGCCCTGGCACTGACGCTGGCGATGGGCGCGACCGGATCGTGGAACCTCGACATGACCCGGGCCGCCCGCGAGACGCTCCCCGACTACGCGCGGTCGAGCTACTACCGGATCTGGATTGCAGCGCTCGAGAAGCTCCTCGCGGAGCGCGGGCTCGTGCAGGCGGACGAAATCGCCGCCGGACGCTCGCTGCGCGAGCCGCTTCCGATCCCGCGCGTGCTGGCGGCAGCCGACGTCGGCCGCGCTCTGGCGGCCGGTTCGCCGACGCTGCGGCCGGCGACGCGGGCGGCGCGCTTCGCCCCGGGACAGCAGGTGGTGATGCGCGACGGTCCGTTCCCCCATCACACGCGGCTGCCGAGCTATGCCTGGCGCAAGCGCGGAACGATCGAGAGGCTGCACGGCATGCACGTGTTCGCCGATGCGAACGCCACGGGCGAGGGGCCGCAGCCGCAGTGGCTCTACACGGTCGCGTTCGACGGGACCGAGCTGTGGGGCGACGCCACGGCTCGCGGCGTCACCGTGTCGATCGACGCCTGGGAGCCCTACATGGAGGCTGCGTGAGCGACACCATCGCATCCCCCTTCGCGTCGCCGGAGACGGGCGACGCGCCGGTGTTCCGCGAGCCCTGGGAGGCGCATGCCTTCGCGATGGTCGTCTCGCTGCACCAGCGCGGCGCATTCACCTGGCCCGAGTGGGCCGACGCGCTCGCCGCCGAGATCGCGAAGGCCCGTCGCGAGGGCGATGCGGACCTCGGTGACACCTATTACCGGCACTGGCTGCGCGCGCTGGAGGCGCTGGTCGCACGCAAGGGCCTTTGCTCCGCTGCGGAGCTTTCCCGCTACCGCGATGCCTGGGACCGCGCCGCCGATCGCACGCCGCACGGCGCGCCGATCGAACTGCAGCCCGGGGATTTCCCCGCGGAGACGGGTCTTCAGCCGCGGCGACGGCCGTAGAAAGGATAGGCGGGGTCGTTGTAGCCGGGCGTCGACGCATGCCCGGGCACGACCAGGGAGTCGACGAGCGCCTCGTCCTCGTCGTTCCACGCGGTGCCCAGAGCGGTGACGTAGTCCTTCCATTGCGCGAGGTTGCGCGGCCCGGCGATGACCGACGAGATCACGCGGTTCGCCCACAGCCACGCGAGCGCGAACTGCGTCGGGGTGCGACCGGTCCTTTCGGCGTGTGCCTTGAGCCTGTCCGCGATCGCGAACGATTCCTCGCGGAACTCGGTCTGCATCATCCGCGGATCCTTGCGCGCCGCGCGCGATTCGGCGGGCAGCGCGCCGCCCGCGTACTTGCCGGTCAGGACGCCGCGGGCGATCGGCGAATACGACGCGACGCCGATGCCGTAGTGATCGCATGCCGGAAGGATCTCGACCTCGGGCATCCGGTTCAGCAGGTTGTAGTAGGGCTGGCAGACGACGGGTGGCGGGACCGACAGTCGCTCGCACAGGCGCATGATCTCGGCGATGCGCCAGCCGCGGTAGTTGGAGACGCCGAAATAGCGGATCTTGCCGGCGCGCATCAGGTCGCCGATCGCGGCGATCGTCTCGGCGAGCGGCGTCTTCGGGTCGTCGCGGTGCAGGTAGTAGATGTCGATCCAGTCGGTGCCAAGGCGCGCGAGGCTCGCGTCGCAGGCCTGGAACATCCACCGGCGCGACAGCCCGCCGGTGTGCGGCCGCTCGTTGCCGGCGCCGCCCATCACGTTGGCGACCTTGGTCGCCAGGATCCAGCGCGCGCGGTTGGCGCGGATCGCAGCGCCGGTGATGGTCTCCGACGCGCCGTCGGCGTAGACGTCGGCGGTGTCGATGAAATTGACGCCCGCATCGAACGCGTGCGCGACGATCTCCCTGGCCTCGGCGTCGTCGGTCCGGTCGCCGAACATCATCGTGCCCAGGCACACGACCGACACGTCGAGACCGCTCTTCCCCAGCCGTCGGTATTCCATTGCCGCGCTTCCCCGTCGTCGAATCCGACATTCTACGGGGCGCGGCTATAATTGCGCCCCTTTCGCGCGACGCCGGCGCCGGCGCCACCCATTGCGATGAACGTGCTGTTCGAAGACGACGGTCAGCTCAAGGCCGGGACCCTGCTCGCCGACAACGACGCGTCGCTGCAGGTCGAGGCGGCGTCGGGCAAGCGGCAGAAGATCAAGGCCGCGCACGTGCTGCTGCGCTTTGCGGCGCCTTCGCCGTCCGAGACCATGGCGCGCGCGCAGGAGCTTCTCGCCGGCATCGACACCCATTTCCTGTGGGAGGTGTCGGCCGAGGGCGAGTTCGGCTTCGACGAGCTCGCGCGCGAGTATTTCGGGGGCACCCCCGCCGCCGCCGAGTCGGCGGCGGTCGCGCTCGCGCTCTCCGCGGCGCCGATGTATTTCTACCGCAAGGGCCGCGGGCGCTATCGCAAGGCCCCGCCCGAGGCGCTCAGGGCCGCGCTCGCGTCGATCGCCCGCAAGGAGCGCGAGGCGCGCGACATCGCCGCATGGGCCGCGGAGCTCGGCGAGCGCAGGCTGCCCGAGGCGCTGGCCGCCAGGCTCGACATGCTGCTCTATCGCCCGGACAGGAATTCGCCCGAATGGAAGGCGCTCAATGCGGCCTGCGAGGCGCAGAAATCGAACCCGGTGCAGCTGCTCGCGGCCTGCGGCGCGATTCCCTCGACCCACGACTACCACTTCAAGCGCTTCCTGGTCGAATCCTTCCCCAACGGCGTCGCCTTTCCGCCGTGGGGAGATCTGCCGGCGCTCCCCGACCTGCCCGTCGCCGACGTGGAGGCCTTTTCGATCGACGACGCGGCGACGACCGAGATCGACGACGCGTTCTCGGTGCGCGAGCTCGCCAACGGCACCGTCGAGGTCGGCATCCACATCGCCTGTCCCGCGCTGGCGATAGCGCGCGGGACGCCGCTCGACGCCATCGCCCGGTCACGGCTGTCGACCGTGTACATGCCGGGACGCAAGCTCACGATGCTCCCCGACGGCGCCGTTGCGGCGTTCACGCTCGCCGAGGGCACGACACCGCCCGCGCTGTCGCTGTACGTCGAGGTGACGCCCGGCGGCGAGACCGTCGCGCAGCGCACCCTGCTCGAGCGCGTCCCCATCGCCGCGAACCTGCGCCTCGATGCCCTGACCGAGGCCTTCGCGACCGACCAGGCGGCACCCAGCGAGCCGCAGTGGACCGGCGAGCTGCGCGCGCTATGGAAATTCGCCCGCCGGCTGTACGAGGCGCGCGGCAAGACCGATCCCGCGCGGATCGACTACAGCTTCGACGTCGACTGGAACGGCACGTCGGCGGGCGAGCCGGGGCATGTGGCGATCGTCCCCCGCACCCGGGGCAATCCGCTGGACCGGCTGGTCGCCGAGCTGATGATCCACGTCAACCACGCCTGGGGCCGGCGCATCGCCGACGCCGGGGCGCCGGGGATGTATCGGGTGCAGGCGGGCGGCAAGGTGAAGATGAGCACCCGCCCCGGCGAGCACCAGGGCCTGGGTCTCACGCATTACCTGTGGGCGAGCTCGCCGCTGCGGCGCTACAGCGACCTCGTCAACCAGCGCCAGCTGCTCGCCGTCGTCCGGGGCGAGCGGCCCCCGTATGCCGACAACGACGCCGAGC
>JBLMVY010000014.1:0-7768 GCA_050256935.1 Candidatus Levyibacteriota bacterium
GAGGCGGCGGCGTTGCTCCCCGACGCCTCCGGAACATGGGTGTCGTACTTGGCGGGCTTGGTCGCCGCGGCGGGCGCAGGTGCGGGTGGCGGGGTCGGGGTCGGCGTCGTCGCGGTGTCGCCGGCGGGCGGCGCAGCGGCCGGCGTCGGTGCAGCCGGCGTCGCGGTGACTGCGGGAGCGGCATCGGTCGCGCCGGCTTTGGCGCCCTGCGCATCCGAGGGCGGGCTGCCGCTGGCGCCCGCGGACTTCGCCGCATCGGGCGCCCCCGCGGCGGAAAGCTGATTGACGAACTTGCCGTCGTCGACCGGCGGGATCTTCACCGACACGTCGTCGCCCAGGGGCTTGGGCTGGCTTTCGAGGAGCATCGGGACGATGACCGCGACCGCCAGCGCGAGGACGACGGCGCCGACCAGCCGTCGCCGTGCGCGCCGACGAAGCTCGTCGACATTGATGTCTGCAGGTTCTGCCATCGAATCCGTCCCAACCGGGGTCGTCAACCGCGGGTACGCGCAGCGTCGAGCGCCGCGCCAACGGTGAGAAACGAGCCAAAGACTGCGATTCTATCAGTCTCCTGCGCCTCGTCCCGCGCGGCGCGGAAGGCATGCGCGATGCTGTCGTGACTGCGCAATGCATGCGCGGCGACCCCGGCGTGGCCCAGTCGCCGCGCAAGCTCGGCCGCAGTCGCGCCGCGTGGCCCCGGCAGCGACGCCACATGCCAGACGTCGACGCGCTCGCGCAATGCGGCGATCACGCCGTCGATGTCCTTGTCGGCGAGCATCCCGAACACCGCCCGGGTGCACGCGTAGTACCCCATCGTCGCCAGCGCGTCGGCGAGCGCGCGGGCGGCATGCGGGTTGTGCGCGACGTCGAGCACCACCGTCGGGCGTCCGGGCAGGACCTGGAAGCGCCCCGCCAGCTCGACGTGCACCAGCCCGTCGCGGATCGCGCCTGCGGCCAGCGGCAGGCGCTCGCGCAGCGCGTCGGTGGCGGCGAGCACCGTCGCGGCGTTGCCCGCCTGGTAGGCGCCGCGCAGCGCCGGCTGGGGCAATCCGTAGCGGGCGCCGCCGGGGCCGTGGTAGCGCCACTGCAGCGCCTGGGTCTCGTACCCGTACTCGCGGCCGATCCGCCACAGCGTCGCCCCGACGGCGCGCGCGTGCTCGACCAGCGACCGCGGGGGATCCGGCTCGCCGCATATCGCGATCCTTCCCGCGCGCATGATGCCCGCCTTCTCCCGCGCGATGTCCTCGCGCGTCGGACCGAGGTACTCGACGTGATCGACATCGATCGTGGTGATGACCGCGACGTCGGCGTCGATGATGTTCACGGCGTCGAGCCGCCCGCCCAGCCCCACCTCGAGGATCAGCACGTCGAGCCCCGCCTGCTGGAAGAGCCGCAACGCCGCCAGGGTCGTGAACTCGAAGTAGGTCAGCGAAACCTCGGGAAGAGTGAGCCGCGCCATCTCGACGGCATCGAAGGCCGCGACCAGCGCGCCGTCTTCGGCCTCCTCGCCGCCGATACGCACGCGCTCGTTGAAGCGCAGCAGGTGCGGCGACATGTACAGCCCCGTGCGGTAGCCCGCATGGCGATAGATCGACTCGAGCATCGCGCAGGTCGAGCCCTTGCCGTTGGTTCCCGCGACGGTGATCACCGGACACGCGACGCCGATGCCAAGCCGCGCGGCGACGGCCTGCACGCGCTCGAGGCCCATCGCGATGGGCTTGGGGTGCAGCGTCTCGAGGTAGGCGAGCCAGTCCGGCAGTGTCGAAGGACGGGCCACGCGATGCAGCGGCACGCCGGATCCGCGGCTGCGGACCCGAGCTAGCTCGCGAGGGCGGGCTGCCGGGTCAGCATCGCGAGCAGCCGCGCCAGCTCGTCGCGCAGCTCCCGGCGATCGACGATCATGTCGAGCGCGCCTTTCTCGACCAGGAATTCGGCGCGCTGGAAGCCTTCGGGCAGCTTCTCGCGCACCGTCTGCTCGATGACCCGCGGACCGGCGAAGCCGATCAGCGCACCCGGCTCGGCGAGCACCAGGTCGGCGACGAAGGCGAACGAGGCGGAGACGCCGCCCATCGTCGGGTCGGTCAGGATCGACACGAACGGCAGGCGCGCCCTGCTGAGCTCCTGCAGCACGGCGGTCGTCTTCGCCATCTGGAACAGCGAGTTGACGCCTTCCTGCATGCGCGCCCCGCCGGAGGCGGATACGCAGACGAAAGGCACCTTGTTCTCGAACGCGACGCGCACGCCGCGGACGAAGCGCTCGCCGACGACCGAGCCCATCGAGCCGCCCATGAAGTCGAACTCGAACGCCGCGAGCACCACGGGGACGCTCCTGACGCTGCCCTGCATCACCACCAGCGCATCGGTCTCGCCGGTCTGCTCGAGCGCGGCTTCGAGGCGCTCGGGATACTTCTTCTGGTCCTTGAACTTGAGGCTGTCGATCGGAACGACTTCCGAGCCGATCTCGAAGCGCCCTTCGGCGTCGAGCAGCTGGTCGATCCGCTCGCGCGCGGACACGCGGTCGTGGAAACCGCACTTCGGGCACACCGACAGGTTCTTCTCGAGGTCGGTCCGGTAGAGCGTGGCCTCGCAGGACGGGCACTTGACCCACAGGCCCTCGGGCACCGGCGTCTTGCGCACGCCGGGCGTGCTCTTGATCCGCGGCGGTAGCAGCTTCTGCAGCCAGCTCATGTCGACGACCTCCCAGGTCAGGCGATCGATGCGCTCGCGCCCGCAGCGGCCGGCCTGGCCGTCATGGTGTCGAGCGCGCGGCGTATGGTCGCAAGCCACGCGCCGGCGCGCGCCGAAGCCTCGGCGGGTGTCCCCGTCTCGATCTCGGCGATGATGCGGCTGCCGATGACGACCGCGTCCGCGTGGCGGGCGATCGCCTGCGCGCTGGCTGCGTCCCGGATGCCGAAACCGACGCCGACCGGCAGCGCGACATGCGCGCGGATCTCGCGCAGCTTGGCCGCGACCGCGTCGGTGTCCAGATGACCGGCGCCGGTGACGCCCTTGAGCGAGACGTAGTAGACGTAGCCGGCGCCGAGCTCCGCGACCTGCGCCATGCGCGCGGCGGGGGTCGTCGGCGCGATGAGGAAGATCGGCGCGATGTCGCGCGCGCGCAGCAGCGCCGCGAACTCGGCGGCCTCCTCGGGCGGATAGTCGACGATGATCACGCCGTCGACGCCGGCCGCCCGGGCACGGTCGGCGAAGGCCGCCGCGCCCATCGCCTCGACCGGATTCGCGTAGCCCATCAGCACGATCGGCGTCGTCGCGTTGCGCTTGCGGAAGTCCGCGACGAGGTCGAGGACGTGGTGCAGCCCGACGTGCTGGGCGAGCGCCCGCTCGGACGCCCGCTGGATCACCGGGCCGTCGGCCATCGGATCGGAGAACGGAACGCCGAGCTCGATGATGTCCGCGCCCGCGCGCGTCAGGGCGTCGAGGATCTCGCCGGTCGCCGCGAGCGAGGGATCGCCTGCGGTCACGTACGGAATGAGGACGGTGCGTCCGGCTGCACGCTGCCGGGCGAAGGTCGCGTCGATGCGGCTCACGATGCGGCCTTCTTCGCGGCGTCGCGCTCGGCGACCGTCGCCATGTCCTTGTCGCCGCGGCCGGAGAGGTTGACCAGCACGATGCTGTCGCGGGGGAGCGTCGGCGCGAGCTTGGTCGCGTAGGCCAGCGCATGCGACGACTCGAGCGCCGGGATGATGCCCTCGATCCGGCAGCAGGCGTGGAACGCCGCCAGCGCCTCGTCGTCGGTGATCGCGACGTATTGCGCGCGCCCGGTGTCCTTGAGCCAGGCGTGCTCGGGGCCCACACCCGGGTAGTCGAGGCCCGCCGACACCGAATGGGTCTCGATGATCTGGCCGTCGGCGTCCTGCAGCAGGTAGGTGCGGTTGCCGTGCAGCACCCCGGGACGCCCCGCGCAGAGCGAGGCCGCGTGGTGCCCGGTGGCCAGCCCCTCGCCCGCCGCCTCGACGCCGATAAGCTTCACGTCGGCGTTGGGGACGTAGGGATGGAAGATGCCCATGGCGTTGCTGCCCCCGCCCACGCAGGCGATCACGTAATCGGGCTGCCGCCCGGCTGCGGCGGGCATCTGCGTCAGGCATTCGCGGCCGATGACGCTCTGGAAGTCGCGAACCATCATCGGGTACGGATGGGGGCCGGCGACGGTGCCGATGATGTAGAAGGTCGTGTCGACGTTGGTCACCCAGTCGCGCATCGCCTCGTTCAGCGCGTCCTTCAGCGTCCGCGAGCCGGATTCGACCGGAACGACCTTGGCGCCGAGGAGGTTCATCCGGTAGACGTTCTGCGCCTGGCGCCGCACGTCCTCCGAGCCCATGTAGACGACGCACTCCATGCCGAAGCGCGCAGCGACGGTCGCCGTCGCGACGCCGTGCTGCCCCGCGCCCGTCTCGGCGATGACGCGGCGCTTGCCCAGGCGGCGCGCCAGAAGCGCCTGCCCGATGCAGTTGTTGATCTTGTGCGCGCCGGTGTGATTGAGGTCCTCGCGCTTCAGCCAGATCTGCGCGCCGCCCAACTCGCGCGACCAGCGCTCGGCGTGGTAGACCGGCGACGGACGTCCGACGTAATGCTCGAGCTCGTAGGCGAACTCGGCGATGAACTCGGGATCGTCGCGATAGCGCGCGTACTGCGTCTTGAGCTCGTCGAGCGCCCCGATCAGGGTCTCGGCGACGAACACGCCGCCATACGGGCCGAAATGCCCACGCTCGTCGGGCAGCTCACGCCCGCGTGCCAGCTCTGCCATCTGCACTGCGCACTCCTTGTACGAACGCCGCGATCCGCGCTGCATCCTTCAGCCCGCGCCGCGGCTTGCCATCGGGGTCGCGTTCCTCGACACCCGAGGAGACATCGACTGCCCATGGATCGATTTCGCGTATGGCGCGCTCGACATTGCCTGCGTCGAGCCCGCCGGAAAGAATCAGTCGCGACCCGAGCCGTGCCCGGACGCCCTCCGACAGCCGGCGCCAGTCGAAGACCCGCCCCGTACCCCCCGGAAGATCCCCTTCGAGATGGGTGTCGAACAAAAGCCCTGCGGCATCGCCGTAGGGGCGCGTGCATTCTAGCAAATCGACCCCCTCCTTCACCGGAATGGCCTTCAGGTAGCGGCGGCCGAAGCTGCGGCAGAACTCGCCGGATTCGCTGCCGTGGAACTGCAGGAGGTCGAGCGGCACGGCGGAAAGCGCCGCGCGCACGGCATCGGGATCGGGGTCGACGAACAGCCCGACGACGGTCACGAACGCCGGCAGCGCCCCGACGATCGCTTGCGCCTGCGCGTGCGAGACGAAACGCGGCGTTCCCGGCCAGAACACCACGCCGATCGCATCGGCGCCGGCCCGGGCGGCCGCAATCGCGTCCTCGACGCGCGTGATGCCGCAGATCTTGATGCGGGTGCGCCGGGACGTCATCCGGCGCATGTTGCCACATCGGTTGCCAAATCGCGCCGCGTGGCCGGCAGCCCGAAGCCCGCGTCGTAGTCGGCGCCGACGAAATGGAGCCCCGCCGGCGGGAACGTCGGCGCGCCGCGCCTGCGGTCGGCGGCTCCCAGCAGCTCGTCGATCCATGCCGGATCGCGCTTGCCGGCGCCGACCTCGACCAGCGCGCCGACGATGTTGCGGACCATGTGGTGCAGGAACGCATCCGCAGACAGGTCGAAGCGCAGCAGCGCGGCGTCGGACGCGACCTCGAGGCGGGTCACATCGAGGCGCCGCAGCGTCTTCACCGGCGTGCGCGCCTGGCATTCGGCGGCGCGAAACGAGGAGAAATCGTGCGTGCCCAGCAGGCGGCGCGCCGCGTCTTGCATCGCATCGGCGTCGAGGGGCGCGTGGTGCCAGCCGACGCGTCCGCTGCCAAGCCCCGGCCGCTGGGGCCGGTTGAGCAGCAGGTAGGTGTAGTGCCGGCCGGTCGCGGCGAAGCGTGCGTGGAATGCTTCCGCGACCTCGCGGCACCACAGCACCGCCACGGCCGCCGGCAGCTGCGCATTGACGCCGCGCACCCAGGCCGTCAGCGGGCGCTGCGCGTGGGCATCGAAGTGGACGATCTGCGAGGTCGCATGCACGCCCGCGTCGGTGCGACCCGCGGCGGCGACGCGCAGCGGTGCGGCGGCGATCGCCGTCAGTGCGCGCTCGAGCACATCCTGGACCGCGCAGCCCGAGGGCTGCGACTGGAAACCGCAGAAAGGCCCGCCGTCGTACTCGAGTGCGAGCGCGTAGCGCATCGCGCCGCGCTTCCTGCCGCGGCCGCGGATCAGGCGAGCTTGGCGAGCAGTGACTGCGCCTCGGATTTCTGCTGCTCGTCGCCCTCGTGCAGGACCTCCTGCAGGATCTCGCGCGCGCCTTCGCGGTCGCCCATTTCCTGATAGGCCTTGGCGAGATCGAGCTTGGTCGCCGCATCGTGCCACTGGCCGTCGAGGACCGATGGGGTCGGATCCTCGAAGGCCGGGCGGTCCGGGTCGAACGACAGGTCGAGCTTGTCGAGATCCAGCGGCGCAGCCGGCGCGTTGAGGCTCGCCGAGCCCGCGGAGAGAATGGGCTCGGCCCTGGCTTCGGCGGCCGGCTTGAGCGGCGCCGGGCGATCGGCGTCATCGAGGTGGAAATCGAGATCGAAGTTCGGCAGGTCCGCCTTGGTGTCGACGCGCTCCGACAGGTCCCCCGCAGGTCCCCCGAAACCGGCATCTGCCGCGGCCGGACCCCCGCCGAACACCGAAGCCGCGGCAGCGCCCGCCGCCGCGCCCGCACTTGCCGCGGACTGCCGGCTCTTCTCCGCCGCGGCGACCGCGGCGACCGGCGTGCTGGAGCTTCGCGCAAGCGCGTTCTCGGCGCCGGCCAGGATATCCGCCGCCGATTTCATCGGCGACGTCGACGGCGGGAGGATGGAAATGTCGTCGTCGCTCAATTGCGGGGCCGGTCGCGACGCGCCGCCCTGCGGCGCCAGGGGAAGGGTGGGGGCGCCCAGCGCGCTGCCGCCCGAGGCGAACGGGGCCGCCACCGCAGCGGCGGTGGGCGCTGCCGACGGCGCTGCCGGCGGCGTCGACGACGCCGCGTCCGCGGGCACCGCAGCGGGTGCGGCCGCCGACGATTCGTCCTGGAACATCGGATTGGCCGGGTCGAGCTGGCGCCCGAGCATCACCGCCTTGTGCCACACGTCGCCCTGCCCATGGCTGACGGCGAAGAGCTCGGAGGCGACGGTCTCGAACGCGGAGGGCTTGTTGTGCTGCGAATGGATCTCCAGCAGCTTGAGGTAGATCTCCTGGCGCTGCGGATCCTTCTTCAGCGCGTCCTTCAGGATCTCCTCGGCCTGCGCGTCGCGGCCGTAGGCGAGATAGACCTCGGCTTCGGCGATGGGATCGACCTCGTCGGTGTCGATGTTGCCCAGGCCTTCGCGGCTGAAGTCGGAGGCGAGCGAGTTGTCGCCGGTGTTGACCACGCCACCGCCCGTCGAACCGAAGACGGTGTTGGTCTTGATGTCGGTGCCCGAGATGATGCTGTCCTCGAACTTCGTTCCCTTGCGACGCCGCGTCGCGATGAGGCCGGCGATGCCGCCGAGGATCGCCAGCGCGCCCGCGCCCAGCGCCCAGTTCGGGGTGTTCGACAGCAGATCGGCGAAGAATCCCGGCGGCTCTGCGGGCGGCGCCTTGGCCGGCGCAGGCTTCGGAGCCTCCGCGGGCTTGGGTGCTTCCGCGGTCGGTGCCGGGGTCGGCGCAGCCCCTGCCGCCGCCGGGGCGGGCGCGGCACCCGCAGGCGCAGCCGCT
>JBLMVY010000015.1:0-3032 GCA_050256935.1 Candidatus Levyibacteriota bacterium
GCGCGGACGTCAGCGCGCCGCCTTGATCTCCGTCCAGAGCTGGTTGCGCAGCCGGCGCTGCTTGATCGTCAGGTCCTTCAGCTGCTCGAGCTTGGCCTGCACGTCCTTGGGCGGGAACACGGCGGGCAGCTTCAGGATCTCCGGCTTGATGTACTTGACCGCGTCCATGTTCGGGTTGCCCGAGCCGATCAGGTTGGTGAGATCGGCCGAGTTGCGTCCCTCGAGCATGAAGTTGATGAAGCGCAGCGCGAGATCGGGCCGGGGCGCGTCCTTGTGGATCACCATGTTGTCGACGGCCAGCACGGCGCCTTCCTTGGGCATGCCCTGGAGGATGTGGAACGGCCGATGCGCAGCCTGCGCGTCCTGGTTCGCCTGGAAGATGTCGTTCGAGTAACCGTGCACCAGCCAGATGTTGCCGACCGTCAGCTCCTTGATGTACGACGACGCGTTGAACGCGGCCCAGTACGGCTTGGCCTTCTTGATCACGTCGGCCGCCTCGTTCCAGTGCTTGGGATCGACGTCGTTGGCCGAGTAGCCGAGGTACTTGAGCGCGGCGGCGAACAGCTCGTTGGCGCTGTCGAGGACGGTGACGCGCCCCTTGACCTTCTGCAGGTACTTGGGATCGAAGATCACCGCCCAGGTGTCGGTGGGGAGCCCCAGCTCCTTCATCTTGACGTCGTTGTAGCCGATGATCGTCGTCGACATCGCGTAGGGGACCGAATACTGGTTGCCCGGATCGAACGGGGTGTTCAGATAGGTCGGATCGATGTTCTTGATGTTCGGGATCGCGGTCTTGTCGATGCGCTTCAGCTGTCCGCCGCGAATCAGCGTCTGCACGGCGTTGCTGGTCGGGACCATGACGTCGTAGCCCTTGGCCCCTGCCGCGAGCTTGGCGAGGAGCTCGTCGTTGTCGGAGTAGTAGGTCTGCACGACGTCGCAATGGCACGCCGCCTCGAAGCGCTTGATCGTCTCGGGCGCGATGTAGTTGTTCCAGTTGTACAGGTGCAGCTCGTCCCTGGCGTGGACGGGGGCGGCGAACGCCAGCGTGGCGGCGACGAGGGTGGCGAGGGCTCGGAGCTTCATGGTCAGGTGTCCTGGTTCGAGCGCAGGATGGAGGGGGAGAGCCGGGCGGCGACGACGATCAGCAGCAACGTCAGGAGCATCAGCAGCGTTGACACGGCGTTCACCTCGGGCGTGACCGAGATCTTGATCATCGAATAGATCTGCAGCGGCAGCGTCACGGTTCCGGCGCCGGCGGTGAAGAACGTGATGACGAAATCGTCGATCGACAGCGTGAACGCCATCAGCGCGCCGGCGATGACGCCCGGCATGATCAGCGGCAGGGTCACGTAGCGGAAGGCGTTCGCCGGCGACGCGCCGCAGTCGCGCGCCGCCTCGGTCAGGGTCTCGTCCATTCCCGCGAGTCTCGCCCGCACGACGATGGCGACGAAGCCGATGCAGAACGCGATGTGCGCCAATGCGACCGACACCAGCCCCAGGGTGAAGTTCAGCAAGACGAAGAAGATCAGCAGGCTGACGCCGGTCAGGATCTCGGGGATGGCGATCGGGGCGAGGACCAGGACCGGCAGCACCCGCAGCCTGTACCGGTGCATCGCCACGCCGGCCATCGTCCCCAGCACCGTCGAGGCGAGGCTCGCCGTGACGCCGATCAGCAGCGAATTGCCTGCCGCGGCGATCATGTCGTTGTCGGCGAAGAGCTTGCGGTACCAGTCGAGGGTGAAGCCGACCCACTCGGCGTTGAGGCGCGAGTCGTTGAACGAGTAGACGACGACGATGGCGAGCGGCAGGTACAGGAACGCGTAGGAGAACAGCGCCGCGGCCCACAGCCATGGGGATCGTCTACGCACGCGAGCCCCCGGCGCTGCGGCGCCCGACCCAGGCGGCGATCCCCGCCAGGCCCAGTGCGGCGAGGGTCAGCATGATCGACAGCACGCTGCCGAAAGGCCAGTCGCGCGTCTCGAGGAACTGCTGCTTGATCAGGTTGCCGATCAGCGTGTCGTCGGGTCCGCCCAGGATGTCGGGGATCGCGAAGATGCCCAGCGCGGGAATGAACACCAGGGCCGCACCCGCGTAGACGCCGGGCAGCGACAGCGGAAAGGTGATGCGCCAGAAGCGCTGCCAGGCATTGGCCCCCAGGTCCTGCGCCGCATCGAGCAGTGCCTGGTCGTGCTTCTCCAGGTTCGCGTACAGCGGGAGCACCATGAACGGCAGGCTCACGTAGACCAGGCAGACCAGGACCGCGAACGAGCTGAACAGCAGCGGCACCGGGCCGGCGCCGACGAGCGCCAGCATGCGGTTGACGAACTTCGCGAGCGCGGCATTGGGGCCGAGGATGATCATCCACGCGTAGATGCGGATCAGGAAATTGCTCCAGAACGGCAGGATGACCAGCAGCAGCAGCAGATCCCGGTGCTTCTTGCCGCTCCTGGCGATCAGGCTCGCCAGCGGATAGGCGAGCAGCAGGCAGACCACCGTCGTCAGCGTCGCGTACCACGCCGACTTCACGAAGACCTGGAAGAAGACGGGCTCGGTGAACAGCCGCACGTAGCTGTCGACGTTGAGGTCGAGCTTGCCGGCCTCGTCGACGAGCGGCGCGAGGCCGCCGAACTCGCCCGGCGAGCGGAACGATGCCAGCACCATGATCAGCGTCGGCGCCGCGAAGAACACGATCAGGTAGAGCAGCGGCGGTCCGCTGATCAGCCACCTCGCGAATCGTGTCGGGCGTCGCGCCGGCATCGGAGTTCAGCCCCGGACGCCGGTCGCGGGCAGCAAGGCGGCCATGTCGGCGCTATTCCCCGAGGAAATGGCCGGCGTCGACCGCCCAGCTGATCTCGACCGCGTCGCCGATCTCGAAGAACTTGGCGCGCCCGCTCTGGGAGTTGGCGAGCAGCGCCTCGACCCGGGTGCCGCCCGGGGTGTCGACGTTGTAGACGGTGACATCGCCCATGTAGCGCAGCGCCGAGACGGTGCCGCGGAAGTGATTGTCCGGGGTGTCCTGCGGCGCGCTCGCC
>JBLMVY010000016.1:0-4172 GCA_050256935.1 Candidatus Levyibacteriota bacterium
GGGCGCTGGCGGGGGCGAAGGGTCGTCGATGACCGACGCCCAGCGCGCCGCACTGTCGGCGCTGATCCACCCGCCGGTGCCCAGGCGGGTGTCGCGCTGGGAGCGCCGCGAGCGCGCGAGCGACGTCGTGTGGGCGCTGGTGCTGGTGCTGCTGCTGGCCCTGTCGACCGATTCGCTGTTCGAGGGCCTGCGCTTCGTGCGCAGCGCCGATGCGTCGCGGACCCTCGCGGCTGCCGCGAAGCATGTCGACGGACGCGTCGCGCGGGGTCAGTCCTCGGGGGTCGTCAGACGCACGATGTAGCCGCCGGATTTCTCGTCGCGGTCGAGCGCAAGCTCGCCGCGACGGGCGGCCTCCTCGAGCAGGGCGTTGAACGAGCGGAATCCGTAGTACGACTCGCTGAATCCGGGCTTGCGGCGCTTGAGCGCCTGCTTGATCATCGAGCCCCAGATCTTCTCCTCGGCGCCGCGCTCGGACAGCAGCGCATCGATGGTCTCGACGACCAGGTCGACGGCTTCGTCGCGGCGCTTCTGCTCGTCCTTGGGGAGCTCGGCGACGGCCTCGCCCGGCGCCTCCGCGGCCGCATGCGCGTCGCCGCGCGCTGCTGCGGTGTCGGCGGACTTCCTTGCCGGCGCACGCGACTTGGCGGCCGTCGCTCCGCGGCCGGCGCCGCGCCGGGAGGCGGCCTTCTTCTTCTCGCGCACGAGGTCGTCGTAGTAGATGAACTCGTCGCAGTTGGCGATCAGGAGGTCGGACGTGGAGTTCTTGACGCCGACGCCGATCACCGATTTGGCGTTCTCCCGCAGCTTCGACACCAGCGGCGAGAAATCGGAGTCGCCGCTGATGATCACGAAGGTATCGACGTGCGTCTTGGTGTAGCAGAGATCGAGCGCGTCGACGACCATCCGGATGTCGGCGGAATTCTTGCCCGACTGGCGCACGTGGGGAATCTCGATCAGCTCGAACGAGGCCTCGTGCATCGGCGCCTTGAACGCCTTGTAGCGCTCCCAGTCGCAGTAGGCCTTCTTGACGACGATGCTGCCCTTGAGCAGCAGGCGCTCGAGCACCTTGCCGATGTCGAATTTCTCGTAGTTGGCGTCGCGCACGCCCAGCGCGATGTTCTCGAAATCGCAGAACAGCGCCATGCTGGTGACTTCCGGGGTATTGGCCATCGGGTAGCGCGGCTCGCCGGCCGCCCTTGGGTTGGAATGCCGCCACGATACCAGCCCGGGCCGGCGCGCTACACTGCCGCGGGCAACCTTCCCCAGGTCCCCGCGATGAACACCTCCCCACTCTCGCCGCTCGAAGCGCGCGTGCTCGGCGTACTGATCGAAAAGCAGCGCACGGTGCCCGACACCTATCCGCTGACCCTCAATGCGCTGACCGCGGGCTGCAACCAGAAGACCAGCCGCGACCCGATCATGAACGCCGGCGAGGCGGACGTGCAGGCGGCCATCGACCGGCTGAAGGAGGATGCGTGGATCCTCGAATCGAGTGGCGGGCGCGTGATGCGCTACGCCCACAACGCCGAGCGCGTGCTGGCAATCCCCGCCCAGTCGGTCGCGCTGCTGGCGGTGCTGCTGCTGCGCGGACCGCAGACCGTCGGCGAGCTGCGGATCAACTGCGACCGGCTGCACCGCTTCGCCGACGTCTCGGCAGTCGAGGCCTTCCTGCACGAGCTCGCGGCCCGTCCCGCAGGCGCCCTGGTGGTCGAACTCGCCCGCGCCCCGGGCGCGCGCGAGACGCGGTGGGCGCAGCTCCTGTCGGGCGCGCCCGCCGAGACCTTGGCCGCGACGGCCGGGGCGGCCACCGGTGCAACGCCCGCGAACGATGCCTTCGCACCCGCGCCGGCCGGCGAGCTGTCCGCCCTGCGCGAGGACATCGCCGCGCTGCAGCGCGAAGTGGCAGCGCTGAAAGCGGCCGTCGCCGCATTGCGCGACGAGCGCCGGGTATAAGATCGCGGCTCCGCTAACCGTTTTCGTGGAGAGGCCATGGGACTGCTCGACGGAGTGCTCGGCAATCTGGTGGGAGGCCTGCTTGGCGGGCAGGCGCCGCAAGGCGCGCAGGCGCAGAGCCCGCTGCTGGAAATGGCGCTGCGGCTGCTGCAGCAGAACGGCGGGATCCAGGGCGTGCTCGGCAAGTTCGAGCAGGCGGGCCTCGGCCAGCAGGCCCAGTCGTGGATCAGCGCCGGACAGAACCTGCCGATCGATGCCGGCGCGATCTCCAAGATCTTCGGGCAGGGGCAGCTCGGCGAGATTGCCCAGCAGCTCGGCATCACCCACGAGCAGGCCGCAGGGCAGCTCGCACAGGCGCTGCCGCAGGTCGTCGACAAGCTGACGCCGCAAGGCCAGATCCCGGAGAACCACAGCGACCTCGTCAACCAGGCGCTGGCGATGCTGAAGAGCAGCCACAGCAGCTAGACCGTCGCTCGCGTTCCCGGCGGTGCGCGCAGGCACGCGGGTGGCGCGCCGGGAACCATGGGCGCTCCACCGGGTCGACGCGCGGGCGGCGTGCGTGCCGGCTTCGTGCGACAATCGCCGCCGCCTTCCCTTTCGCATCCACTCCCTCACCCGCCTTGGATCATCCCACCCTGCTGGTTTCGCTCATCCTGGGCATTGTCGAAGGCCTGACCGAATTCCTCCCCGTCTCCTCGACCGGACACCTGATCGTCGCGGGCTCGCTGCTCGGCTACACCGGTGACCGGGCGAAGGTCTTCGAGATCGTCATCCAGGCGGGGGCGATCCTCGCCGTCTGCTGGGAATACCGGGCGAGGATCGCCTTCGCGGTCACCGGGCTGTTCGACAACCGCGACGCCCAGCGCTTCGCCGCGAACCTCTTGATCGCGTTCATGCCCGCTGCGGTGCTGGGCCTCGCGTTCGCCAGGTACATCAAGGGCTGGCTGTTCGCCCCGGTGCCGGTGGCGGCCGCATCGGTCATCGGCGCCTTCGTGATCCTGTGGGCGGAGCGCCGCCAGAAGCGCTCGCCGTCGACGATCACCATCGACAGCGTCGACGCGATGACCTGGACCGACGCGCTGAAGGTGGGCATCGCGCAGGCGTTCGCGCTCATTCCCGGCACCTCGCGCTCGGGGGCCACGATCATCGGCGGCATGCTGTTCGGCCTGTCCCGGCGCGCAGCGACCGAGTTCTCCTTCTTTCTCGCGATCCCGACGCTGCTCGCGGCCTGCGCCTACGAGTTCGTCAAGAACCGCCATCTGCTGTCGGCGCAGGACCTGCACGGCTTCGCCGTCGGCTTCGCCGCCGCGTTCGTGTCGGCGTTCCTGTGCGTGCGCTGGCTGATCCGCTACGTCAGCCGCCACGACTTCCTGCCGTTCGCGTGGTACCGGATCGCCTTCGGCGCGGTCATCCTGTTCACCGCTTGGGCCGGGCTCGTTCGCTGGGATTAGTCGCCCCGCGGGGCGACTATACTGAGGGGCTCGCCAGGCACCGGACACGGAGAAACAGGCCATGCCCCCAGATTCGATCGAACGCCCCGCCCTCCCGCTGAAGGACCCGTCGCTGCTGCGCCAGCAGTGCTACGTCGACGGTCGCTGGATCGACGCCGACGATCGCGGCACCATGCCCATCAGCGATCCCGCGACGGGTGCGGCGGTGGGCTCCGCGCCGCTGTTCCGCGCCGCCGAAACCAGGCGCGCGATCGAGGCCGCGAGCCGCGCGTGGCCCGCGTGGCGCGCGAAGACGGCGAAGGAGCGCTCGGCGACCCTGCGCAGGTGGAACGACCTGATGCTCGCCAACGCCGACGACCTGGCGCTGATCCTCACCGGCGAGCAGGGCAAGCCGCTCGCCGAGGCGAAAGGCGAGATCACCATCGGCGCCGCCTACATCGAATGGTTCGCCGAGGAGGCGAAGCGCATCTACGGCGACGTGATCCCGACGATCGCCAACGACCGGCGGCTGGTCGTCATCAAGGAGCCGGTCGGCGTCTGCGCGGCGATCACGCCCTGGAACTTCCCGAGCTCGATGATCACGCGCAAGGTCGCGCCCGCGCTCGCTGCCGGCTGCACGGTCGTCATCAAGCCGGCGGAGGCGACGCCGTTCTCGGCCTTCGCCCTGGCCGAGCTCGCGCATCGCGCCGGCTTCCCGCCGGGCGTGCTCAACGTCATCACCGGCGATGCGCCGTCGATCGGCGGCGAGCTGTGCGCCAATCCCACCGT
>JBLMVY010000017.1:0-5541 GCA_050256935.1 Candidatus Levyibacteriota bacterium
TTCCGCGGGCCGTCCGCCACCGCGGGCTACCACGGCAACCCGGATGCGACCGCGCGACTGTTCCGCGGCCCGTGGCTCGACACCGGGGACGTCGGCTACATCGCCGGCGGGGAGCTCTTCCTTACCAGCCGTGCCAAGGACCTGATCAAGCGCGGCGGCCACAACATCCATCCCTACGATCTCGAAGCCGCCGTGGGCGACATCCCGGGCATACGCAAGGGCTGCGTGGCGGTGTTCGGCACGATGGATCGCGGCACCGGCACCGAGCGCGTCGCCGTCGTCGCGGAAACGAACCTGACCGATCGGGAAGCGCGCGAAGCCCTGCGGCAGCGCATCATGGCGCTTGCGGTCATCCACCTCAACGGTCCTGCCGACGACGTGCGGCTGGTGCCGGCGCGCACCATCCTCAAGACCTCCAGCGGCAAGATCCGCCGCGCGGCCTGCCGCGACCTCTACGAACGCGGACTCCTGGAAGCGCCGCGACCCGCGGTCTGGCGGCAGATCGCGCTCCTGGTCGCGCAGGCCCTGGTCGCGCGGTCGCGCCGCGCCCTGCGCGGCATCGGCGAGGCGGCCTACGGCGTCTGGGCATGGCTCGCATTTGTTCTGCCGGCGGCGGTCGGCGTGCTGGCGCTGCCCTTGCTGCCGACGGCACCGGCCCGGATGCGCCTCGCGCAAGCGATGGCACGCGGCATCGTGCGCAGCCTGGGCGTGCCCGTGGCGGTCGCCGGTCTCGAGCATCTGCGCAGCGACCGGCCGACGGTGCTGGTCGCCAACCACGCAAGCTATGTCGACGCAATCGTGCTGGTCGCCACGCTCCCGCCCCACGTCCGCTACGTCGCCAAGCGCGAGTTCCTGCGCAGTCCCGTCCTGGGCAGCGCCCTGCGCCGGCTCGGCACCTATTTCGTCGAGCGCGTCGATCCTGCACGCGGGGTCGAGGACACGCGCGAGCTGGTGGCGGCCGCCCGGCGCGGCGAAACCCTCGTCTTCTTCCCGGAGGGCGGATTCTCGCGTGCGCCGGGGATTCGCGCGTTCCGGATCGGCGCGTTCGTCGTCGCCGCCGAAGCCGGGGTGCCGGTCACGCCGGTCGTGCTGCGCGGCACCCGCTCGCTGCTGCGCGAGCATCGGTGGCTGCTCACCCGCGGTCGCGTCGAGCTGGACATCCACCCCCCGCTTTCGCCCGACGGCGCCGACTGGTCGGCCGCCGTCCGGCTGCGCGACCGCACGCGGGCGATCATGCTGGGCGCCAGCGGCGAGCCCGACCTCGCCGGCTGAACGCTCCCCCGGGCCCTGAAAGCGCGGGTCATTGACGCCGATCAACAGGCGGCAGCAGGCGACGGCTATCCTCGGAGCCGACGATGCGATGGGAGGATCCGGGCGCGGCCGTGGCGCGCAGTCGCGGTCCCCCGCCTTCGCGCATCCGTGCATTCCGACCGGGAAACTCCATGCAGATACCACTCCAGATCACCGTCCGCGACATGCCTCGCTCCGATGCGCTGGACGCGCGAATCCGCGACAAGGTCGCCGGCCTGGAGCGCTTCCATCCGCGCATCACCAGTTGCCGGGTCATCGTCTCCGAATCGCGCAAGCACCATCAACAGGGCCGCCGGTTCGAGGTCGACCTCTACATTCACATCCCGGGGCACGCCGAGATCGTCGCCAACCACCACAACGACGAGGATGTCTATGTCGCGCTGCGCGATGCCTTCGCGTCGGCGACGCGTCAGCTCGAGGACGCGACGCGCGAGCAGCGTGGCGACGTCAAGGTGCACGAGGCGGTCCTGCACGGCAAGGTGGCGCGCCTCTACGCCGACGAGGGATTCGGCTTCATCGCCACCGACGACGGCCGGGAATTCTATTTCAGCCGCGAGAACGTCGTGCATCCGCCGTTCGAGCACCTCGACCTCGGGGCGGCGGTGCAGTTCATCGAAGCGGCAGGCGCCGAGGGCGGGCAGGCCCACCGCATCACCGCCAGGAAGCATTCGCTGCCGCCCGAGTAGCCCCTCGCCGCCGTCCGGATCGCGCGTCGCGGACCCGTTGCATAATGGGGTCGAGGCGCGTCCATCGCGCGGGTGGGCCATTCCGGGAGGAGGTGCGGCAATGCGGGCGTTGAGCAGTGCGGACCATCGCGTGAGTCCGCCGATCGTCACCATCCCGCGCCAGTACAACGCTGCAGACGACCTGATCGGCCGCAATCTCGCCGCCGGTCGGCGCGACAAGCCCGCGTTCATCGACGATCTCGGTTCGTACAGCTACGGCGAGGTCGACGCCCGCGCGTCGCGCTTTGCGAACGTGCTGCGCGGCCTGGGCGTCGACATCGAGCAGCGGATCCTGCTGTGCATGCACGACTCGATCGACTTTCCCAGCGCGTTCCTGGGCGCGATCCGGGCCGGGGTGGTGCCGGTCCCCGTGAACACGCTGCTGACCCAGGCCGACTACGAGTACATGCTCTCCGACAGTCGCGCGCGCATCGCGGTCGTGTCCGCGCCGCTGCTGCCGCTGTTCCTGCCGCTGCTCCCGCGGCTGCCCTACCTCCGCCGGATCCTGGTGTCGGGAGACAAGGTCGAGGGTCCCGATTCGCTGGCCGCTGCCATGGCCGGCGCCACGGAGGGCTTCGAGTCCGCGCCGACGACCTGCGACGACCCCTGCTTCTGGCTCTACTCGTCGGGATCCACCGGCGCGCCCAAGGGCACGGTCCACGTCCACTCGAGCATGATCCAGACCGCCGAGCTCTACGCCCGGCCGGTGCTCGGGATCGACGAGGGCGACGTCGTCTTCTCGGCGGCCAAGCTGTTCTTCGCCTACGGGCTCGGCAACGGCCTCAGCTTCCCGATGTCGGTCGGGGCGACCGCCGTACTGATGGCGGAGCGGCCGACCCCCGCGGCGGTGTTCGCCCGGCTGCGCGACCGGCAACCGACGATCTTCTACGGCGTCCCCACGCTCTATGCCGCCCTGCTCGCCCATCCCGAGCTGCCGCCGCGGGATGCGCTGAGGCTGCGACGCTGCGCGTCCGCTGGGGAAGCGCTGCCCGAGGAGATCGGCAAGCGCTGGCTGGCGCATTTCGGCGTCGACATCCTCGACGGCATCGGCTCCACCGAGATGCTGCACATCTTCCTGTCGAACCGGCCCGGCGACGTGCGCTACGGCACCACCGGCAAACCCGTCCCGGGCTACCAGCTGCGCATCGTCGACGATCACGGCGCGCCGCTGCCTCCCGGCGAGACCGGCGAGCTGCAGATCGCGGGGCCGACCAGCGCGACCGCCTACTGGAACAACCGCGACAAGACGCGCGCCACCTTCCAGGGGGTGTGGACGCGCAGCGGCGACAAGTATTCGCAGGATGCCGACGGCTATTTCGTCTATGCGGGGCGCAGCGACGACATGCTGAAGGTCAGCGGCCTGTACGTGTCGCCGATCGAGGTCGAGGCCAGCCTGATCACCCACGAGGCCGTGCTCGAGGCCGCGGTCGTCGGGCGCGAGGACGACGACCGCCTGACCAAGCCGATGGCCTTCGTCGTCCTCAAGCCCGGCCGCGCCGCGACGCCCGAATTGACCGAAGCGCTGAAGGCCCACGTGAAGTCGCGGCTCGCGCCGTACAAGTATCCGCGCTGGTTCGAATTCGTCGACGACCTGCCCAAGACGGCGACCGGCAAGATCCAGCGCTTCAAGCTGCGCGGCCGCGCCGCCGCTCGCCCGCCGGCGCACCGCGATGCGGGCTGATCCAGCCTCGGGAACGCGGCGGACACCATGACCGCCGGGGACCTGCCGTCCCCGGGCGCGATCTCGCCGCACCACCCGGTCCGCTTCGTCGACGCCTGCGGCCATCGCCTCGAATACGTCGACATCCCTGCGCACCAGGTGCAGCGGCCGCCCCTCGTCTTCCTGCACGAGGGCCTCGGCTCGGTGGCGATGTGGCGCGATTTCCCGGCGCGCGTCGCTGCAGCGACGGGCTGCCGCAGCGTCGTCTATTCGCGCTACGGCTTCGGCCGCTCGTCGCCCCGCGCTGCGCCCTGCACGCCGCGGTTCATGCACGAGGAGGCGCTGGAGATCCTGCCGGCGCTGCGCGCCGCGCTGGAGATCGAGGCGCCGGTGCTGATCGGCCACTCGACCGGCGCGTCGATGGCGCTGATCCATGCCGGCGCCGCAGGCTCGGACGTCGCCGGAGTGGTGGCGATGGCGCCGCTGGTCTACGTCGAGCAGAGCAACCTCGACAGCATACGCGCGGCGCAGGAGATCTATCGGACGACCGACATGCGGGAGAAGCTCGCGCGCTACCACGACGACGTCGATGCCGTGTTCTGGGGCTGGAACGACATCTGGCTCGATCCGGCCTTCGGGTCGTGGTCGATCGCCGATGACCTGCGCGGCATCCGCTGTCCGATCCTCGCCATCCTCGGCGACGACGACGAGTACAGCACGCTTGCGCAGATCGACGCGATCCGGCGCAATGCGGCGGGCGCCGCCGGCCTGGATTTCCTGAATCTCGCCGACTGCCGGCATTCGCCGCACCGCGACCAGCCGTCGACGGTCGTCGACGCGATCGGCCGATTCGTCGATGTGCTGCGGAATTGAGCCGCGGAATTGAGCCGCGGCATTTGGCCGATCCCGCGCCGGGACGGGCTCCTTCCCGCTCAGCTGCGCTTGCCGCGATTCAGGAGCACGTGATCGACCTCGGCCTCGGCCTGCAGCCAATCGTCGAGGTCGTACCCATCCTTGTACCCGCGCTCGGTTGCGCGCTGGAACGCCGCCTCGCTGATCATCCGGTGCCGCATGTCGGCATCGACCGTATCGGTCGCGCCCTCGGCAAACGGCTGGTCGGGCGCCTGGTCTTCCTCGTCTTCCGCAGCGAGGATCGGCACGCTGTGCGGATGGTTGGGATCCGCGTGCGGCGACCGGGGCGGCTTGCGCCTTCTGATGTTCGTCGTTCCCATGTTTCACCTCCGTGAGACGAACCCATTGTGCGCCCGAAGATCTGGCGCGAAGCTTGATCCACGTCAAGCCGGCGCGCCCTGCGCCTGCTCTGCGCATCCGCGTACGCGCCACTCGCAGTTGCGCAAGTGCAGCGCTGTGTCGGATGGATGTCGAAGCCGCGCGCACAACGCGCGGCCGTGCTCAGGCCCGGCGCGCGCCGCCGGGCGACCACGCGCGGCGGATCAGGGCGCGCAGATCGACGCTCGGGCCTTGCGACCCGCCCGCCTTGGTCCCGGCCTGCACCTCGGGCGGCGGCCAGCTCTGGCGATCGAAATGGGCGCACACCGCCTTGGTCAGGAAGCGGCTGGCCGATGCATAGACATGGCGATCCCCCATCGCGGCCTGCTGCCGCACGTGGAAGCGCTGGGGCATGACCAGCGACAGGTGATCCATCGCCCGGGTCATCGCGACATAGAGCAGCCGCCGTTCCTCCTCGATCTCCTCGGCGCTCCCGGTCGCCATGTCGGAGGGAATGCAGCCGTCGACGCAGTTCAGCACCTGCACCGCCCGCCACTCCTGGCCCTTGGCCGAGTGGATCGTCGACAGCGTCAGGTAATCCTCGTCGAGCAGCGG
>JBLMVY010000018.1:0-5022 GCA_050256935.1 Candidatus Levyibacteriota bacterium
CGGGGGCGGGGCGGCGGCCGGGCCGGGCGACTTCGCGCTCGCCGGCGCGGGTTGCACAGGGGCCGCGCCCGCGGTGGCGGGCCCCGGCGCATCCACTGCCGCCGCGTCGAGGGTCAGGATCACGCTCCCCTCGCTCACCCTGTCGCCGGCCTTCACCTGCACCGCCTTGACCACACCCGCGGCGGGCGAGGGCACGTCCATCGTCGCCTTGTCGGATTCGAGGGTCACCAGCGCATCCTCGGCGGCGACGCTGTCGCCCGGCTTGACCAGCACCTCGATCACCGGGACGTCCTTGAAGTCCCCGATGTCGGGAACCTTGACCTCGATCGCGCTCATTGGGCTCCCCACGGCGTCTGCATCGTCGTTCCCCTCATGCGAGCCACGGCGCCGGCCGGGCGGTGTCGATGCCGTATTTCGCGATCGCCTCGGCGACCTTCTTCGCGGGAAGCGCTCCTTCGTCGGCCAGCGCCTTCAATGCGGCGACGGCGACGTAGTGACGGTCCACCTCGAAGAAGCTGCGCAGCTTCTCGCGCGTGTCCGAGCGTCCGAAGCCGTCGGTGCCCAGCACCACGTAGCGGCGCCGGACGTAGGGACGGATCTGGTCGGCGAACGCGCGCACATAGTCGGTCGCCGCGACGATCGGGCCCTGGGTCGGCGCGAGGCAGGCCTCGACGTGCGACACCTGCGGCTGGGCGGTCGGGTTCAGCAGGTTGTGCCGCTCGGCCGCGCGGCCGTCGCGGGCGAGCTCGGTGAACGACGGGCAGCTCCAGAGGTCCGACTCCACGCCCCAGTCGTTGCGCAGCAGCTCGGCCGCGGCGATCACCTCGCGGAAGATCGTTCCCGAGCCCAGCAGCTGGACGCGGGGCGCCTTCGGCTTCTTCGCGCCCGCGGCGAACAGGTACATCCCCTTGACGATCGCCTGTGCCGCGCCCTCCGGCATCGCCGGATGGGGGTAGTTCTCGTTCATCACCGTCAGGTAGTAGTAGACGTCCTCCTGCTCGGCATACATGCGCCGCAGGCCGTCCTGGACGATCACCGCGACCTCGTAGGCGAAGGTCGGGTCGTAGGAGACGCAGTTGGGGATGTTCGCCGACAGGATGTGCGAGTGCCCGTCCTCGTGCTGCAGGCCTTCGCCGTTGAGCGTCGTGCGGCCCGCGGTACCGCCGAGCAGGAAACCGCGGCAGCGCATGTCGCCGGCGGCCCAGGCGAAGTCGCCGACGCGCTGGAAGCCGAACATCGAGTAGAAGATGTAGAAGGGGATCATCGGCACGCCGTGCGTCGAATACGACGACGCGGCGGCCATCCAGTCGCACATCGCCCCGGCCTCGTTGATGCCCTCCTGGAGGATCTGGCCGTGCTTGTCCTCCTTGTAGAACATCAGCTGGTCCTTGTCCTCGGGCGTGTAGAGCTGGCCGAGCTGGTTCCAGATCGCGAGCTGACGGAACATCCCCTCCATGCCGAAGGTCCGCGATTCGTCGGGGACGATCGGGACGACGTGCTTGCCGAGGCTCTTGTCGCGCAGCAGGATCTGCAGGATCTGCACGAACGCCATCGTCGTCGAGATCTCACGCTCGTCGGTGCTCTTCAGGAAGCGCTCGAACGCCGACAGCGGCGGGACGGCGAGCGCGCCGGCCTTCTGCCGGCGCGCCGGCAGGTAGCCGCCGAGCTCCAGCCTGCGCGCGCGCATGTACTCGAGCTCGGGTGAGCCTTCGGGGAAGGTGACGTAGGGAACCTTCTCCAGCTTGTCGTCGGGAACCGGGATCTCGAAGCGGTCGCGGAAGCGGCGGACCGCCTCGACGTTCATCTTCTTCTGCTGGTGGGTGATGTTCTGGGCCTCGCCGGCCTCGCCCATCCCGTAGCCCTTGATCGTCTTGGCGAGGATCACCGTCGGCTGGCCCGGATGGTTGACCGCGGCGTGGTAGGCGGCGTAGACCTTGTGCGGATCGTGGCCGCCGCGATTGAGGGCCCAGATCTCCTCGTCGGTCCAGTCGGCCACCATCGCCTTCAGTTCGGGCGTGTTGAAGAAGTGCTCGCGGACGTAGGCGCCGTCCTTGGACTTGAACGTCTGGTACTCGCCGTCGACGCACTCCATCATCCGCTGCATCAGGATGCCTTTCTTGTCGCGCGCCAGCAGCGAGTCCCAGTGCGTGCCCCAGATGACCTTGATGACGTTCCAGCCCGCGCCGCGGAAATCGCTCTC
The DNA here is from genome assembly GCA_050256935.1 of Candidatus Levyibacteriota bacterium. Lineage (GTDB taxonomy): Bacteria > Pseudomonadota > Gammaproteobacteria > Burkholderiales > Casimicrobiaceae > VBCG01. The sequence continues at coordinate 2,201 of JBLMVY010000018.1, forward strand.
GAGTTCCTGGATGATCTTGCCGTTGCCGCGCACCGGTCCGTCGAGACGCTGCAGGTTGCAGTTGACGACGAAGATCAGGTTGTCGAGGTTCTCGCGCGAGGCCATGCCGATCGCGCCCATCGACTCGGGCTCGTCCATCTCGCCGTCGCCGCAGAAGCACCAGACCTTCCGCCCGCCGGTGTCGGCGAGGCCGCGGTCGTGCAGGTACTTCATGAAGCGCGCCTGGTAGATCGCCATCAGCGGCCCGAGACCCATCGACACCGTCGGGAACTGCCAGAAATCCGGCATCAGCCACGGGTGCGGATACGACGAGATGCCCTTGCCGTCGACTTCCTGCCGGTAGTTGTCGAGCTGGCTCTCGGTCAGGCGCCCGAGCAGGAAGGCGCGGGCGTAGACCCCCGGCGCGGAGTGGCCCTGGACGAACACCAGGTCGCCGCCGTGCCGGTCGGACACGCCGTGCCAGAAATGGTTGAAGCCGACGTCGTAGAGGGTGGCGGCCGACGCATAGCTCGCGATGTGACCGCCGACGTTGGTGTGCTTGTTGGCGCGCACGACCATCGCCATCGCGTTCCAGCGCGCGACCGAGCGGATCCGGTGCTCGATGTTCTGGTCGCCGGGGATGCGCACCTGCGAATCCACGGGGATCGTGTTGATGTATGCGGTGTTCGCCGAGAACGGCAGGTACGCGCCCGAGCGGCGCGCCTTGTCGATCAGCTGCTCGATCAGGAAATGCGCACGATCGGGGCCCTCGGCGCCGAGCACGCCTTCGAGTGCCTCCAGCCATTCGCGCGTTTCCTGAGGATCGATGTCGGGTATGCGGTCCATGGTTCGACTCCGTCGCGTTCTCAGGCGTTGATTGTATGCGGTTCCCTGGCGAGGAGCGCGATGGCGCTGAATCCGCTCACGATGGCCAGCGCCGCGAAGCCGGCCCGGTAGCCTCCGGTCAGGCTCGATAGCAGCGCGAACGACGGCGGGCCGACGACGACCCCGGCGAAGGTGATGACGCTCGCGGCGCCGGTGACCTTGCCCGCGTTGCCCGGGGGAGCGAGGCGGGCGACTTCCGAGAGCTGAACGCCGTTCCAGCCGATCGCGGTGGCGCCGAAGCACGCGGCCAGCGCGAGCACCGCCGCCGCCGGCCACCGCGGCGTGGAGACCGCCATCGCGATCGCGCAGCCGGCGGCGATCAGTCCGATCAGCGCCAGCACCTTGCGCGGCGCGAGCAGCCGGTCGGCGACGATCCCCCAGCCGATGCGGCCGGCGGCGCCGGCGACCGTGGTCGCCGTCAGCGCGAATCCGGCCGACACCAGCGAGTAGCCCAGCGATCCGGTCAGGTAGACGACCAGGTAGCTGGTCAGGCACACCTGGGTCGCCGAATACGCGAAGGACACCAGCGCCAGCGTCAGCAGCGGCCGCGAGCGCCACAGCAGCGCCAGCGGTCCGACGATGCCCGCGAAGGATATCGGCCGGCGCGGCGAATGCTCGGCGTCCAGGCGCCCCCGGACGGGCTGGGCGAGCGCCACGACGATCGCCCCGGCGAGCGCGATGACCAGGAACGCGGGACGCCATCCGGCGGCCACGGCGAGCGCCGGCAGCAGCGCGCCGGAAAGTGCGGCGCCGGCGGGGACGCCCGTCTGCTTGATCGAGAACGTCAATGCCATCCGCGACGGCGGGGCGGTGCGCTGCAGGAGCTGCGACGACGCGGGGGTGATCGGCCCGTAGCCCAGGCCGATCACCGCCGCGGCGAGCGCGAGCAGGCCGGCCTGCGTGGCGGGCGCGACGCCGATCGCCGCCGCGCCCGCCGCGCAGAGCACGACGCAGACCTGCGACACGCGGATCGGGCCGTAGCGTTCGATGAAGCTGCCGCAGGCGAGGCTCGCGAGCATCGCGCCGCCGTAGACGGCGCCGATGAACACGCCGATCAGTCGCGGATCGACGCCGAAGTCGCCGGCGATCTCCGGCGCGAGCACCGCCGCCGCCGTTCCGGCGAACGACGCGTAGATCTGGATCGTCAGCGTCGCGGCCAGGGCGATCCGCGCGGTGCGCGCGGGCGTCATCCGGCGCGGGCGCGCACGCCCGTCACGCGCTTCTCGGTGACGACGGCGTCGACGCCGCAGTCGTGCGGCGCGAACGGCAGGGCGCCGACGATCTGCATCTCGAATGCCCCCGCGACGCGCGGCGCCGCCTGCTGCATCCCGGGCAGCAGCCGGTCGTAATATCCGCCGCCGTAGCCGAGGCGGCGGCCGTCGAGGTCGAAGGCGACGCCGGGGACCAGGATCCAGTCGATCGCGTCGCGATCGATCGGCGGACACTCCGGCCGTGGCTCCGGGATCCCGAGATGCCCGGGCTCGATGTCCCGGACCAGGTCCTCGACCCGGTGCAGCCGCAGCATCTTCGCCTGGGCGTCGACCCGGGGCAGCACCACCGTCTTGCCGGCGGCGAGCGCGCGCGCGGCGAGGAGCGCCGTGTCCCACTCGCTGCGGAAGGGAAGGGTGAGCAGGGTCACGCGCGCCGGCGCCCAGGATTCCAGCGCGCAGATGCGATCGGCGATCGCCTCCGACGCGCGCGCCCTGACGTCCGCGGCGATCGCGTCGCGCGCAGCGATGATGCGCTCGCGCAGCTCACGCTTGGCCTCGCGCAGCGAAATGCCGGTGGGCAGCGCGCGCGGCGCATCGTCGACCATGGGGCAATGTTAAGGGCTCCTCCGGATTCGGGAAAGACGCGACCCTCGCGGCTGCGCCCTATAATGGGCGACCGAACGCAGGATCCCACGATGAACCACGCCCATCAGGTCTATCGCGCCCGTCGCGATGCGATATTGCAGT
>JBLMVY010000019.1:0-4333 GCA_050256935.1 Candidatus Levyibacteriota bacterium
CGGGCACGCCCGCAGCCTCCGCGCCGCCCGGGACCGCCGCCGCGGCCGCGCCCGGCGTCTCCAGCCTGCGCAGGCGCGTATCGAGGTCGACGTAGAGGTCGCGCTGGCGCTTCTGGGCCTGGTCGAGCTCGTAGGTCAGGACCTCGACCTGGCCGCGCAGCTTGGCGAGGTCGCTTTGCAGGACCTCGATCTGGTTGGCGAGATCGGCGAGACCCTGGCCCTTCAGCTGCTGCTCGACCGCCGTGAGGCGGGTCTCGATCTGCTGCTGGAGCTGGCCCAGGCGCTGGTTGGTCGCGTCGATGCGCTGTCGCGCCTCGTCGTCCTCGAAGAACGCGGCGTGGGCGGCGTGCGCGACCGTCGCCAGCAGGGCGACGGCGACGAAGGAGGCGCGCTTGTTCACTCGCCGGCGTAGACGATGTCGTCGCGGCGGTTTTCCGCCCAGGCCGACTCGTCATGCCCGGGGTTCTTGGGCTTCTCCTTGCCGAAGCTCACCGTCTCGATCTGGCTGTCGTTCGCGCCCAGCAGCACCATCATCCGCTTGACCGCGTCCGCGCGCTTCTGTCCCAGCGCGATGTTGTATTCGTGCGAGCCGCGCTCGTCGGTGTTGCCCTGGATGGTCATGCGCATGTCCGGATGCTGCTGCAGGAAGCGCGCATGCGCCTCGACCAGCGGCTTGTACTCGTCCTTGACGACGAAGCTGTCGAAGTCGAAGTAGACGCTGCGCTTGGAAAGGACGCTGTTCGGATCGTGCAGCGCCGCCATCGCCGCGCTGGCGGCCGAACCGCTCACCCCGCCGGTGCCGGCGCCGCTGGTCTGCGCCCCGCCCGGTCCCGCGGCGGCGCCCGCCCCCGTCTTGTCGACGACCGGAGCCTCGGTCGTGGGCGTGGTCGAGCAGCCGACCAGGGCCGTGGCGATCAGGGCGATGAGGAATAGATGCAGTTTGCGCATGGTGTCTCCTGCGTGGATGTAGGCTGCGCACGACGGCGTGCGCAAACGATGTGATTCGACCGAGTCATGACCGCGGCAGCGGCCCCCAGGCGGGCTCGCGCACGTCGGTCGACGGTGCGACGAGCCGCTGTTTGACGCGGCCGTCGCTGGAGACCGCGGCCAGCGTGCCGCGCCCCCCGGCTTCGTCCGCATAGATGATCATCTTGCCGTTGGGGGCGATGCTGGGGCTCTCGTCCCCCGGCCCCGACGTCAGCACCTGCATCTGGCCCGACGCGAAATCGAGCGACGCGATCTCGAAGCGGCCGCTCTCGCGGTGCACGAACACGATGCCCTTGCCGTTGGGGAACGGTCGCGGCGACACGTTGTAGCTGCCATCGAAGGTGATCCGCTGGACCTGGCGCGTCAGCAGGTTGGCGCGGTAGATCTGCGGCGTGCCGCCGCGGTCGGAGGTGAACACCAGCGACTGGCCGTCGGGCGTGAACATCGCCTCGGTGTCGATGGCCTGCGAGGTCAGCACGCGGGTGACGCCGCTGCCGTCGGGATTCATCAGGAACACCTGCGAGCCGCCGTCCTTGCTCAGCGTGACGACCAGCTTGCGGCCATCGGGCGACCACGCGGGCGAGCTGTTGCTGCCGCGGAAATTGGCGACGGCGCGGCGCTGCCCGGTGGTCAGCGACTGCACGTAGACGACGGGCTTCCTGCTCTCGAACGAGACGTAGGCGAGCTGCGTGCCGTCCGGAGACCAGCGCGGCGAGAGCAGCGGCTCGTTCGACGACACGATCGACTGCGGGTTGTAGCCGTCGGCATCGGCGACCATCAGCTGGTAGCGCGGCCCCTGCTTGGCCACGTAGGCGATGCGCGTCGAGAACACGCCGGGGTCCCCGGTCATCTTCTCGTAGATGACATCGGCGATCCTGTGCGCGGTTGCGCGGAATTGCGCCTGCGTCACGGTGAAGGCCATCGACGCCAGCACCGACTGCTTGACGACGTCGACCAGCGCGAAGCGGACGTCGACGCGCCCGTCGGGCAGCGGCCGCATCGAGCCGACGACGACCGCATCGGCGTTGCGCGCGCGCCAGACCGCCGGCTGCACGTCCTCCGCCCGCGCCGGGCGCGGCACGATGCCGTCGGTGTTGACCAGCCGGAACAGGCCCGAGCGGGAGAGATCGGCGCCGACGATTCCCGAGATGCCCAGCGGCCACGTCGCTTCGGCGTCGAAGGGAACGATCGCGATCGGGATGGCGGTCGCGGCGCCGCCGACGATCTCGATCGTCAGCTGGGCGCGTGCCGCGGACAGGGGCGCCAGCGCCAGCAGGCATACGGCGAGCCAGCGACCAAGCGTGCGGATCATCGAGGCGGAAATTCCGGGAGTGGCTGTGAAGTGCGAAGGCGGCATCGGCGCCGTGCACGTTGCGCGCCGCGCATGCGCGACAACGGGCGGTCAGGACGCTCGGGCATTATAACGACCGAAACCCCGTATTGGATGACAAATGCGCTCAATTCGGCGCAACGGTCGTGGGAAATCCGAACGCCTGCGTGATCCTCGCCCCCATGCGCTGCGCGTCTTCGTGGTCCGGATAGGGGCCGACGTAGACGCGATAGAGTCCTCCCGCCTGCCGGATTCGCGGTTCGACCTGCGCCTGCGCGAGTTGGTTCTGCGTATGCGCCAGAAATGCGCGAGCGTTTGAATAGTTTGCAAACGCGCCGAGCTGCACGGTGAAGCCGGCTGGGGTCGCCGCCAGCGGCGGCGCAACGGCGCCCGGACCCGGCGCGGCCGCGGATGAAGGCGCGCTCGCGTCGACCATGCCCGGCGCCGACGGGCGCGTGGCCTCGATGTCCGGCGGCGGTGCGATGGGCATCGTGGTCGCCTGCGCGCTCGCGACCACGGTCGGCGCGGACGGCGCAGGCTGCACCGGGGTGGCGTCCCGGCCCGGCAGGATGGCGTCGACGGCGACCTCGCCACTGCCGTTTTTCGCGATGCCGAGCTTGTACGCCGCGGCGTAGGACAGGTCGATGATGCGCCCGTGCAGGAACGGTCCCCGGTCGTTGACGCGCACGACGACGCTCTTTCCGGTCGCGAGGCTGGTGACCCGCGCGTAGGACGGCAGGGGAAGCGTCGGGTGCGCGGCCGTCATCGCGTACATGTCGTAGATTTCCCCGGTCGACGTCCTCTGCCCGTTGTACTTGCGCCCGTACCAGGAGGCGATCCCCACCTCGTGATACGGCTCGAGTGTCGTCGCGGGGACGTATTCGCGGCCCAGCACTGCATAGGGCCGGTTCGCCGCGGCGCGCAGCGGCTCGAGCCGCGGCACCGCGTCGGGAATCGCGTCGAGATTGGCCGGAGGATTCGCCCCCGGTCCGTCGTCGAGGTAATACCCGCCCGGCGCGCGCGCGGCCGCGCCGGGCGTCCCCTGCGACGTCCCGCGCATGGGGACGCTCGAGCAGGCCGCGAGCGAGAGCGCGATCATCAGGGCCGGGTAGCGGTACCGTCGCATGGCGTTCGCAGGTCGGTGCGCAGGAACTGCGGGCGTGTTCGCGGAAATGCCGGGCAGAATCTACCATTGCACCGCGATGCGGCCAACCGGCGCGCCGCGACTGCGAGCCTGGAGGCAAGCGATTGGGCACCTACGTATTCGCGTGGAATCCGAAATTGTGGAACTGGCCCGAGCTGCCGCGCGAGCGCCGGCGCATCGCCGCGCGCGGACACGTCGACATCGAGTGGGCCTGCGGGCGCAGCCGGGCCATCGAGGCCGGGTCGCGCGCGTTCTTCGTCCGCCTCGGCGTGGCGCCCAAGGGCCTGATCGGATCCGGATACACGCTGAGCGAGCCCTGGGCCGACATCCACTGGATCGCCGAGAAGGCGGCGCAGGGCGCAACCACCCACTACGTGAAGCTGCGGCTCGATTTCCTGAACGACCTGCCGCTGATCGGGCTCGACGAGCTCGCGCGGCCGCCGTTCGGTCGCTTTCGCTGGGCGGTGCGCCAGTCGGGAACGCGCATGCCGTCGTCGATCGCCGACAGTCTGGAACCCTGGTGGGAGCGTCGCGTCGCCGATGCGCGGGCGAACCCCGTCCGGAGGTAGCATTGCCGGACTGCGCGCATGCGCCGCTCCGGGCGGCGTGAGATCCTGCGCGGCGCGTCGCCAAGGGCATCCGCGGAACACTCATGAACAACCTCGTCTTCGGCATCATCACCGGTGCGTTCGGCACCGCCTATTTCATCTACGGCAAGCGCCAGGAGCGCTTCGTCCCGCTGATCGCCGGCATGCTGCTTTGCGTGTACCCGTACTTCGTCAGCAGCGTGCTGTGGCTGGCGGTCGTCGGGATCGCGCTGCTCGCAGCGCCGTTCCTGATCGATTTCTGATGCCGGCCCGCGCGACCGGCGC